>JBFZEF010000127.1:0-3295 GCA_041307045.1 Halioglobus sp. | reverse complement strand
CGGCGGCGAGGGTGATGGCGTGCTGCTCGGCGATGGCCACATCGTAGTAGCGGTCCCTGAAGCGTTTGGCGAATTCCACCATGCCCGAGCCCTCGCACATGGCGGGGGTGATGCCGACCAGTCGCTTGTCCCGCTCCGCCATGTCGCACAGCCAGCGGCCGAATACGTCCTGGTACTTCGGTAACTTTGGCTTGGCAGGCTGGGGCGCCGCCAGCAGCGGTCCCTTGGGCTTGGGTTCTATCTTGTTGATGGCGTGGTAACCCACCGGGTCCGCCTCCGCCGGCGCGAAGCCCTTGCCCTTCATGGTGCGGATATGGAGGAACTGGGGTCCCTCCAGGTCCTTCATGTTCTCCAGGGTCTGGATCAGGCCGGGCAGGTCGTGTCCGTCCAGCGGGCCGATATAGTGAAAACCCAGTTCCTCGAACATCGTCCCGGGGGCCACCATGCCCTTCATGTGTTCCTCGGTGCGTTTCGCCAGTTCCCAGGCCGGGCGGATCTTTTCCAGTACCCGCTTTGAGCCCTCGCGCATGGCGATGTAGAACTTGCTGGCCCAGATCTTGGCGAAATAGGTGGCGAGCCCGCCCTGGTTGTGGCCGATCGACATCTGGTTGTCGTTCAGGACCACCAGCATGTTCGGCCGTTCGTGGCCGGCGTGCGCCAGCGCCTCGAAGGCCATGCCGCCGGTAATGGCGCCATCGCCGATCACGGCGATTACCTTGCGCTCGATGCGCTGGTGCCTGGCTGCCAGGGCCATACCCATGGCGGCGGAAATGCTGGTGGAGGAGTGGCCCACGCCGAAGGCGTCGTATTCGCTCTCGCTGCGCTTGGGAAAGCCGGCCAGCCCACCCGCCTGGCGCATGCTGTGCATCTGCTTCATGCGGCCGGTCAGTATCTTGTGGGGGTAGGTCTGGTGGCCGACATCCCAGACAATCCTGTCGTGCGGCGTGTTGTAGATGTAATGCAGCGCCACGGTGAGTTCGACCGCGCCCAGGCCGGCACCGAAATGGCCGCCGGATTGCCCCACGCAGTAGAGCAGGTAGCCGCGCAATTCCTCGGTCAGCTGCTTTAGCTGCGCCATGTCCAGTGAGCGCAGGGGCGCGCCCTGGTCGATGGCGTCCAGCAGGGGGGTGGCAGGTGGCAGCAGGGGGATGGCCGAGAGCATGGGCGCGATTCTAGCGCATAATGAGCCAAAAGTAGCCCACGGGAATCGATCTGAATCGGTGGCGACTAGTTCCCGTTGTGGGAACCGTAAGCCGCGACGCCCGGCTCCTGCAGGCTGTCTTTGAGCAGCAGCGACAGCCGCAGGTAGCCCTGGTCGCTGAGGTTCACCCCATCGAGGCGGAAAAAGTCCGGGTTGGGACTGCCGTTTTTGACTGCGAGCAGCGGGTTGGGGTCGAGTATGGACACCAGCGGCTGTGCCTGCGACCAGTCCTCCAGCAGGCGCCTCACCTCGTCAATTTTTGCGTAATCATCGGAGTACAAGGGAGTCTTGATGGGAACAAACACGTAGTACCGGCGGGCAACGCCATAGGACGCATCCAGCTCAACCAGTTTGCGAATCGCCGTTACCAGCTCCGGCGCGGATTTATTGTCGCGTATATGGAACTCGCCTGTGCCCGGCAGCAGCACCAGGGCGCCGGGCTGGTAGTGAGCGACCAGGCGGGCGTGGAAGTGGGCGATATCGTCCACGGTGGCGTCGCCCAGGCCTCGCATCAGCACTGGCCTTGGGCTCAACAGGTCCTCGAGTCCGCGCCAGAGCTTTACCTGGCGCCCGCCGATGACCAGCACCGGCTCTACCGGCAGCTTGGTGGATTGATCGGCCTCGGCGTAAGCCGCAACCTCCGCCGCCCAGGCCTGGGGTGATACCTCGAGGGTAGCCAGCATCTCCCCGGACATCAGGTAGGCCAGGTGAATGAGGGGAATCAGCAGCAGGATTGCACAAATCGTGCGGATGGTACTCCAGGAATACATGCCCGGGACCCTGTGTTCAAAGACGATTGAAGTGTGTAGTAAAAGCGGGTCGCTGGCAACGCGCACCCCTGTGATACGGTTCGCAGCTTTGTGGCTTAAGTTTATGTTTGTGCCGACTTGGGTGTAGGATTCGGGGCATGATCTACCAACGACACATTCCCGAGGAAGAGCTCTTCGTCGCGCAGCTGGAAGCCCTGATGCAGAACGGGCGGGTGGCCACCCTGGGTGCACAGCTGGTGGGACTGGCCGCCACCGTCATACTGTTCTGGCAATATCTCCCGCTGACAGTGACCCTGCTCTGGGCTGCCGGTTTCTTCATCCTGCTGCTGCTGCGTTCACTGCATATGAGCAGTGTGCTGGTGGAGCGCCGCTACCAGGCAAAGCCCCGGCGGGTTTACTGGCAACTGCTGGCGGGCAGCGCCCTGACCGGGGCCATCTGGGCCGCGGTCTACATCTACGCGGCCAGCAGGGTGCCCGCCACAATGCAGTATATGTTCCTGCTGGTCATCGTGATGATTGCGGCGTTTTCCCTCGGCTATTCGGTAATCATCCGGGAATACTTCGTTGTTTACGTCTTCGCCTGCCTGTGGCCCATTGGCTGGTGGAGCCTGGTGCACTATTGGGATGAGTCCTATAACCTGCTGATCGGCCTGCTGCTGCTGGCGTTTTGCGCGCTGCTGGTGTCTGTCAGCGACCGGGTCTACCTGTCGTTCCGCAATATGATCTCGCTCAACTGGGAGCGGGAGACAATGGCCCAGGAGCTGGGTGATCTCACCGTGTCCCTGCGCGATCGCAACCGCCAGTTGCGGGACGCGCGGCGCCTGCTCACGGATCTGGCGAATATCGATGAACTCACGGGTCTGGGCAATCGGCGCCTGGTCAACAAGGTGCTGCGGGATGAAATCAACCGGGCCCGCCGCGGCAACACCAGCCTGTCGGTGATCCTGATGGATGTGGATTTTTTCAAGGACTATAACGACCACTACGGCCACCCCGCCGGCGACACAGTGCTCAAACGCCTCGCCGACCTGATGGAGCGCGCTACCGCCCGTGCCGGTGAAGTGGTGGGTCGCTACGGTGGTGAGGAGTTCATCCTGGTGCTGCCCGGCGCCTCGATCCATTCGGCGCTGCGCACCGCGGAGCGGCTCAAGGAACTGGTCGTCGCCGAGGCGATACCGCACGAAAAATCAGCGATCGGCGGAATCATAACGGTCAGCCAGGGCGTGGTCAGTGTGATGCCCGATGCGGAGCTCACCCCCACGGACCTGATCAAGCGGGCCGATAAGGCGCTCTACCAGTCAAAGCACAAGGGGCGCAACACTAT
>JBFZEF010000125.1:0-3230 GCA_041307045.1 Halioglobus sp. | reverse complement strand
CAGCTGGTCCCGGGAAACGACCACGTCCTCCATGACGATCTCGCCGGTGATCGATGCCCGCAATGCCAGCTTGCCCTCGATTTTCGGGGCGCTGAGTCCCGCCATGCCCTTTTCCAGGATAAATCCGCGGATCTTGCCGTCGTCGGTCTTGGCCCATACCACGAAGACATCGGCGATGGGACTGTTGCTGATCCACATCTTGGCGCCGCTGATTTTATAGCCGCCGTCCACGCTGCGCGCGCGGGTCACCATACTGCCCGGGTCGGAGCCGTGGTCGGGTTCGGTCAGGCCGAAACAGCCTATCCATTCCCCGGTGGCGAGCTTCGGCAGGTACTTTTCCCGCTGTTGCTCACTGCCGTAGGCATATATGGGGTACATCACCAGGGAGGACTGCACGCTCATCATGGAGCGGTAACCGGAATCCACCCGCTCCACCTCGCGGGCGATCAGGCCGTAGGAGATATAGTCGACGCCCGGGCAGCCGTAGCCCTCGATGGTCGAGCCGAGCAGGCCCAAGTCACCCATCTCGCGACAAATAGCGGGGTCGGTCTCCTCCCTGCGGAAAGCCTCCTGCACCCGCGGCGCGAGCTTGCCCTGGGCGTACTGGCGGGCCGAATCGCGCACCATGCGCTGCTCGTCGCTCAGCTGTTGCTCCAGCAGGAAGGGATCCTGCCAATTCAGGTGCTGCCAGCGCTTGCCCTGTGCCATGCCCGATGCCTCGCCTTGCCTTGCCTGTTGCAATGAAGCGCAATCTACCAGAAATTATTTTAATAATAAAATAAAATACTGTGGCGGGGTCAGTTACAGGCCGGCTGTGCCGCTTGGCGCTCGGCAAAGGCGGCTATCAGCTGGCCCCGCCCGGCGCGCTCCTGCCGGCAAACACTACCCTCGCCACCTGTTCCGACAGGTCGCTGACGTGAGTGGAGTTCACCGTGCATATCGTGGAGCTGATCAGCCAGCGGCCGCCGATCTTGCGGTACTCGTCCTCGTAGTAGGCGCCCAGTTGGGTCACGCAGCGGGTGCTGGTGTCGATCAGGTGGTAGTACAGGCCCCAGCTACCCCTGGCGTTGGCGTCGTCGACCAGGTCGATGCGGGGGTTCTGGGCGTGGTGCATCTCCACCATATGCTCGTGGCAGGCCAGCTCCGTGAATACCGCCACCAGCGCTTCGCGGTGGGTGAACACGCCGATACGGCCGTAGTCGATATGCGCAGGGCCGTCGACAAAGCAGTCCCGCACCTTGTCCGGCTGCTTGGTATCGCAGAAGTAAAAGTAATCGTACTTGAGCCGCTTGATGGCCTCGATATCTTCCAGCGCCTGGATGCGACCAGCCAGATCCATGGGTTCCCCGGCCATCCTTCAGCCTACTTCAATACCTGCGGCGCCAGCGCCTGCAGTTGCCGCCGGATACCCTCGCGCCAGCCAACCCGGGTTGCGCCGATCAGCTCGTGCATCCGGGTGGTATCGATACAAAGGCTGCCGAACGCCCTGGTGGTCTCGTTGAACACGGGCACGAACCCGGTCAATTCGCCGATATAGTCACACCACTCTTCGATACTGGCCGCTTGCGAGCCGCCGAAGTTGGTGGTGGTGACCTCCGGGGTCGCCGCGCCCAGCAGGTAGGGAATCTTCTCGATATAGTCATCGACGTGGATAGGGTTGTAGACATTGGGCCTGTCGGGGTGGATGTCGATGGCCATGCCCGCCTGCATCATCAGCATGTGGTAATACATCCAGCCCCCGTTATCGCCATAGGGCACGCTGAGGCGGGCGATGGTAGTGGGTATGCCGTGTTGCCTGGCCACAAAGCGGCACACCGTCTCGGCGGCGATTTTTGAGATGCTGTAGGTGGGGAACATGGCGCGGTGGTTATCGCCCAGCGGGTCGCTCTCCCGCCGCGGCTCGTGGCCCTGGTATTCGTATACCCCCGCGGATGACATGTGCAGGACAGCGCGGGCCCGGCGGCAGCGGGTCATCAGGTTGCCCACGCCCTCGCCGTTGGCCGCCAGGTCATAGTCGAAGTTGCCGCTCTTGACCACGGCAAAGTTGAGCACATAGTCGAAATCGTCCGGTACTGCAGCCAGTGCGCCTTTGTCAGACAGGTCCGCCGCCAGTACCCGGGCCCCCAGTGCCTCGATTCTGTCCCGGTCCGCCTGCTTGCCGAAGCGGGCCAGGGCGTAGACGTCGGCCGTTTTCGCAAAATGCGCGACCACCGGCAGGGCGACCTGCCCTGTGGGGCCTGTGACCAGGATTTTTGCGCCTGTAAGGTCAACGGGTGTGACGGGCATGGTATCTCCTGAGTGCGCTAAATGATGGACGAGGAGTGTACCCGGGATTCACCCTGGCGAAGTCCCCCATTTGGGTGACGCGGATCTGGTCAATGCCGGTCGGTACGGTATATCTCGCGCTCGTAGCGGTCTGCGGTTTCAGCGATGAATCGCATGGAGCAGGCCAGTTGCTCCTGGCAGTCTCCCTTGAGCAGGTAGGTGTCTGTCATCACCAGGTCATCTCCCTTGAGGGCCAGGGCGCCAAAAGCCAGGCTGGCATTCAGGCCCAGGACTCCATGGAGCTGAACCGGCGACAGGCTGGAAAGGGGGCCCACAGAGGTGAACACCCGCAGCATGTCCTCCCCCTCAAACAGGAAGCGCTCAAAAGAGAGCACCTGGTGGCGTCCGCCGGCAATCGCCAGGGTGGCCTGGCGGCCGTCGCACTGCCAGTCATTGCGCAGGCAGACATCGATGACGACTTTGGGGCAGTCCATGTCACAAACCCTCCGCTAGGACGATCGGAGTATAGACCAGGAAGCGGTGAGCAAGGATAGGAAACGGGAGTGACGGTGGGGGAGGTATCAGCCTGCGCCGCCGTTTGCGACGGCGCAGTGGGTGAAGTCAGGCCTAGATGGCGCCGTCGAGCTCCGGCTGTTGGCTCAGGGCCACCTGCTCGGGCACCTGCTCCAGCGATACTTCGATCCGGCCACCGCGCATCTTCAGCTGGGCGTGGACGTAGTAGGTGGCGCCGGGCTTGAGATCCAGGGTCAAGGGCGTGGTACCTGACATGCTGGTGCCGAGGGTGTACTCGCCAGCGGGGCCCACGGCAACCACGGCGTCATCAGCCGACAGGCGGCCAAACTTGTGGTCGTTGGCGCTCACGCCGATCCTCATGCCCTTGGTATTGATGGCCTCATCGGCCCGGTACACGATGACGGTGGCGGTGTTCGACGCGGCAGTTTGTT
>JBFZEF010000124.1:0-11226 GCA_041307045.1 Halioglobus sp. | reverse complement strand
TCCACGCCCTTGGTATCGATAATGATTTCATCGGTGGTAGTGCAGGCGCTGGTCAGCGCCAGCAGGGCAAAAACTGTAATGGGGTAGCGCATGATCATCCTCTGGCCAGCCGGGGGCGGCGGTTTCATGTTGTGCCTAGGCTACCACGCCCTGCTCCTGGTTGGTAAACGGGGGCGGATTGCCGAGCTGCCTTTCCAACAGGTCAATGAAACCCATGACCTTGCTCGACAGGTGCCGGTGGCGCGGGTACAGCGCGGTCAACTGCAGGGGCACCGGTTCATGTTCAGTGAGCACGGTGCGCAACTGGCCACTCTGCAACCAGGCGCCAACAATGAATGTCGGCAGCAGGGCGATCCCCTGGTGGTGGAGTGCCGCCTGCGCCAGCACATCCCCATTGTTGGACCACATGGCGCAATTGATCGCGACGGAAATCTCTTTCCCCGCGCGCGTCAGCAGCCAGCGCGCGCCCGATTCCTGGTAGCCGTAGTGCAGGCAGCGGTGCCGTTTCAGGTCCTGCGCGGACCTGGGCTCCCCACGGGCGGCGAGATAGTCGCCGGAGGCGCACAACACCAGGCGCACCGGGCAGATCTCGCGCGTGACCAGGCTGGTAAAAACGCGTGGCGCGCTGATGCGGATGGAAACATCGAAGCCCTCTTCTATCGGGTCCACAAACCGGTCGTTAAGCGCCAGCTCCACATGCACATCGGGGTGGTCCGACATGTAGGCTGCAACGACGGGCGCCAGCTGGGAGGCGCCGAATGACATTGGGGCATTGATGCGAAGTTCACCCCGTGGCATGTCCTGCAGCTCGGATACCTGGGCGATGGCCGCATCCAGGTCCGCCAGGATAGGCAGGCAGCGCTGGTAGAAAGCCTGCCCGGTTTCGGTGGGAGAAACCTGCCGGGTACTGCGCCGCAACAACTGCGTGCCCAGCGCCTGTTCCAGCTTGACGACCTGTTTGTGTACCACCGACCGCGCCAGCCCCAGTTCCCGGGCAGCCGCGGCGAATCCCCCGGACTCCACCACCCGAGTGAAGGCCCGCATACCGTCAAGGAGGTTCATACATACGTCTCCAAATAGATTACGCAATGTAATAAATATGACTAATTGTTCTTTAAATGGCAACGAAACATACTGCCCTCCTGGACAGGCTTTTACATAGAAGGAGGCCAGCAATGAAAACAGTCCGACGCAGTGAAGACCGCGGTGTAGCCCAATTTGGCTGGCTGGACAGCCGGCACACCTTTTCCTTCGGCCACTATCACGACCCGAAATTCATCGGCTTCGGCCCCCTGCGGGTGATCAATGAAGACCGCGTGCAACCGGGCCGCGGTTTCGACACTCACGGCCACCGGGACATGGAAATCATTTCCTATGTAGTGAGCGGCGCACTGCGACACGAGGACAGCCTGGGCAACGGCTCCATCATCCGTCCCGGCGATGTGCAGCGCATGACCGCAGGCAGCGGCGTCAGGCACAGCGAGTACAACGCCTCGGATGAAGAACCGGTGCATTTCCTCCAGATCTGGATACAGCCCGAAGCGCTTGGCCTGGCGCCGGGCTATGAACAGAAAGCATTCCCCGCTGAGCAGCAGACCAACCGTTTGACGCTGGTGGTGGCACGGGGCGGCCGCGACGGCGCGGTCAGCATCCACCGGGATGTGGACATTTACGCCGGCCGACTGGACGCCGGGGTGACCATCGGGCACGCGTTCCGGGCGGGGCGCTCGGGCTGGATGCAGGTGGTGCGCGGTGAACTTCGTGCCAATGACCTGGTGCTGCAGGCAGGCGACGGTCTGGCCCTGGGCCAAGTACCTTCGTTGGAGTTAAAAGCAATCGGCGCCAGCGAACTGCTGTTGTTCGATATGGCCTGATATCCTCTCGACACAACGGACTCGACGGCTTGCGCGACACAGGGGAGGCGACATGCCCGGCTTTGAACAACTGATGCTGTTACTGCTGGCGGCCGTGATCGTGGTGCCGCTCGCGGCGCGCTTCGGCCTGGGAGCGGTGCTGGGCTACCTGCTGACCGGCGTGATCGTTGGGCCCTGGGGCTTTGCAGTCATCGGCGAGGTCGAACAGGTCATGCATGTGGCCGAGTTCGGCGTGATACTGTTGCTGTTCGTCATCGGCCTGGAACTGCGACCCAGCCGGATGTGGGCCCTGCGCAGGACCATCTTTGGTTTCGGCAGCGCGCAGGTGGTGGTTTGCAGTGCCCTGTTGGCCGGCTTCTCCCTACTGATCGGGCTGCCGCCTGTGGCTGCGGTAGTGGCGGGCCTGGTGCTGGCGCTGTCATCCACCGCATTCGCGCTGCAGCTGATCGCGGAACGCGGCGAAATGACAGCGCGCTGGGGCCGCGCGGCGTTTGGCGCGCTGCTGTTCCAGGACCTCGCGGTGGTGCCGCTGCTGGCCTTGCTCCCGTTGCTAGGTACGCAGTCGGGCGGGGAGCCGGCGTCCTGGTCTGGCGTGCTGCTATCCATCGCTGTGCTGGCAGCCGTGGTGCTCGGCGGACGCTATGTACTGCGCCAGGTGCTGCGCGTGGCGGCGCTGAGCCATGTGCGCGAGATGCTCACCGCGACCGCGCTGCTGGTGGCGTTCGGCACTGCCTTCCTGCTGGAGGCGGCGGGCCTCTCCATGGCGCTCGGCGCGTTTATCGCCGGGGTACTGCTCGCCGATTCCGAGTTCCGCCACCAACTGGAGGCCGATATCGAGCCCTTCAAGGGTTTGCTGCTTGGCCTGTTCTTTATCTCTGTCGGCATGTCGCTGAACCTCGGCCTGCTTGGCTCGGAAGCGAGCTCCGTAGCGCTGCTGGTGGTTGGCATCGTGGCGATCAAGCTGCTGGCGCTGTTCGCACTGGGGCGCTGGTATGGCCTGCAAAATCGGGAGGCGGCCAAACTGGGTATTGCCCTGTCGCAGGGCGGCGAGTTCGCCTTCGTTCTGTTCGGCCTCGCACTGGCAGTGGGCGTGATGACGGCGGCGCAGGTTGACCTGCACGTCGTCGCGGTCTCGTTGTCCATGGTTGTCACGCCGCTGTTGTTCATCGCCTATGACAAGCTGGATTCCCGCGAGGCGGAGGCGCCCGCCTACGATAACATCGCCGACGATGAACCGCCGGTGATCATCGTCGGCTTCGGCCGCTTTGGCCAGGTAGTGGCGCGAATGCTGGGTGCCATGAAAATCCGCTTCACAGCACTGGATGCCAGCCATCAGCAGGTGGACTTCGTGCGCAAATACGGCAATGAGATTTACTATGGCGATGGCTCGCGCATCGACCTGCTGGAAGCAGCCGGTGCGCACCGCGCGAAAATACTGGTGCTGGCGATAGACCAGGTCGAGGCATCCGTCGCCGCCGCCGCGCTCATCCGCGAGCAATTCCCTCACCTGAAGATGTTCGCTCGGGCGCGCAACAGGCAGCACGCGTATCAACTGATGGATCTGGGCGTGCAGCTTATACGACGCGAAACCTTTCTCTCGGCCGCCGACATGGGCAGGGAGATCTTGCAGGCGCTGGGCATGAGCGGCCGAGCAGCGCACGCGCTGACCGCGCGCTTCGTGGAGCACGACGAGCGCCGCCTGCACGAGCACCACAGCCTGCACAACGATGAGGAAAAAATGCGCAGCCTGGCGAAGGAGGCGACGCGCGAGCTGGAAGAGATGTTCGCCCGTGACGCCAGCGAACTGCTGTCACCGGACGAACAAAAGGTCTAGACATTGGAGGAGAGCGAGATGAGTTACCAGCAAGCAGACGAGGCTAAATGCAGTCACCAGGAGGGCGCGATAGCCCTGTTGATCGAACCGCGGGCCACGGACCTCGGCGAGTTCAGCGTACGCCGGGCGCTGCCATCGCGCGAGCGCCGCATGGTCGGGCCATTCGTGTTCTTCGATCACATGGGCCCCGCGGCATTCCCGCCCGGAAAGGGCATCGCCGTGCGGCCGCATCCGCATATCGGCATCGCGACGATTACCTACCTGTTCGAGGGCGAGATCATGCACCGGGACAGCCTCGGCGTGGTGCAGCCCATTCAGGCCGGCGCGGTCAACCTGATGGTCGCCGGTCGCGGCATCGTGCATTCGGAGCGCGCGGGCGCTGACCTGGAGATGCTGTCGCATCTGCATGGCATACAGAGCTGGATTGCGCTGCCGGTGGCCGAGCAGGAATGCGCGCCCGCGTTTACTCACTACAGTGCGGCGCAGCTGCCGCAAGTAGACCTCGGCGGCGCGCGCGTGCGCATCATCATGGGAGCAGCATTTGGCCAAAGCTCGCCGGTGCAGACGTTCTCGGACACGCTGTACCTGGATTGCGCTCTCGAAGCCGGCGCGGAACTGGCGCTGCCAGGTAGTGCGGAGGAGTTGGCGTTCTATGTCGCCGCCGGTTCAGTGTCGGTAGGTGATATTACGATAGAGACCGGCAAAATGGCCGTGGTCTGTCCCGGACGCACCCTGACAATCCGCGCTCTCGCCGACTGCCGCGTCATGGTCATCGGCGGCGCCAACATCGGTCCCCGGCACATCGAGTGGAATTTCGTCTCCGACTCGCGCGAGCGCATCGAACGCGCCAAGCAGGACTGGCGCGAGGGACGATTCCCGCCCGTGCCGGGCGACGATGAATTTATCCCCTTACCCAACTGAATGGAGAATCACATGAGCAGAGACGCGAACCCCGACTATCCGATCCACCCGCTGCTGATAGCGCGGCACAGTCCCTACGCCTTCGATCCGGCGCGACCGGTAGATGGGGCCACGGTGCAATCCCTGTTTGAAGCGGCGCGCTGGACCATGTCGTCCTACAACGCGCAGCCCTGGCGCTACGTTGTCGGCATAAAGGACGATGGCACGGACACCTGGGAAAAGGTGCACGCCTGCCTGGTCGAGGGCAACCAGCCCTGGGCGCGCAATGCATCGGTGCTGGCCCTGGGCCTCGTCAAAACGACCTTCGACCACAACGGCAAAGCCAACAGCGCGGCGGAACACGACCTGGGCGCGGCTTCGGCTTTCCTCACATTGGAGGCAGTATCCCGCGGGCTGTGCGTGCACCAGATGATCGGCATCGATGCCGGCAGGGTTATTGCAACCTTCGCGCCCGGCCCGGACATCAAGCCGCTGACGGCGCTGGCCATCGGGTTCCAGGGCGAGCCCGGGCACATCTCCGAAGCCTATGCCGAACGCGACCGCAAGCCCCGCTCACGGCTGCTGCAGAGTGAATTTTTGCTCCAGAATGCATGCAGCGATAGCGCGGGTTGGTCACCTGGGCCTGCGTAACGGAACAATCCCCGCAGCGCAATCCGGAAGTCGGCTTGAGTCATAAATGTGCAATCAATCCCTGCTAGTGTCTATCGCCGACCCATCCAGAGGAGATTCCACGATGAACAAGCCTTTTCTTGCACCTACCGTCCTGGCCGCCACCCTGCTGTCCGCCTCGTTTGCGATGGCCGCACCCCCCGTCAAGGAGATAGGGCTGACCTTACTGGGCACCTATGCGCAACCCAACCCGGCCGCCGCGTTCGATGAAAGTGCAGCGGAAATTTCCGCTTACGACCCGCTGAGCAAGCGGCTGTTCGTGACCAACGGCGCGGCGGGAACCATCGACGTCCTCGACCTGTCGAATCCCTCAACTCCTGTTCTCCTGGACCAGATTGACGTATCCGGCCCCGTCGGAACCGGTGGCTTCGTTGGCGATGGTGCCAATAGCGTGGCGGTGAGCGGCGGCATTGTTGCGGCTGCGGTGCAGGCAGACCCGGTAACTGATGCAGGTGCGGTGGCGTTCTACAATACCGACGGCACGTTACTGAATGTGGTCGGCGTGGGCGCCCTGCCCGATATGCTGACGTTTACCCCCAATGGCAGGTATGTCCTGGTCGCCAACGAGGGCGAGCCGGACGATGGCGTCGACCCGGAGGGGTCCGTCAGCGTGATCGATCTAAGCGCGGGTGTGGCCGGCGCCACCGTGCGCCATGCGAATTTCAACACCTTCGACTCCCGGCTGGATGCACTCAGGACGTCGGGTGTGCGCTTGTTTCCGGACGTCGCCGTGCAGCCGGGAGACGGCGAGATCAGCGTAAGCCAGGACCTGGAACCGGAATACATTGCTTCGGATCGCAAGGGTAACACCGCGCTGGTGACCCTGCAGGAGGCCAATTCAGTCGCCGTACTGGATATCAAACAGGCTAAAGTCACCGGGATTGTGGCCCTGGGCACCAAGGATCACAATGCCCCCGGCAACGGCCTCGACCCATCGGATAGAGACGGAGGGATCAAAATCGATACCTGGCCGCTCAGGGGGCTGTTCCTGCCTGACGCCATCGCCAGTTACCAGGTGCGCGGTCAAACCTATTATGTGACCGCCAACGAGGGTGATGACCGGGGGGATGCCGATGAGCCAGGTCGCGGCGATGTCGTCCGCTTCAAGGATATCGAAGACGTGGTTTCTTTCGGTCGCAGTGGGTTGACCCCGTCTGCAGGTCTGGCGGCTATGATCACCAGTGGCCTTCAGGATGACGACCAGCTGGGCAGGTTGAACATTTCCAGTATCGATGGCATCGACGCCGACGGGAAATTGGCCAAGTTGTTCAGCTACGGTGCTCGCTCATTCAGTATCTGGGACTCGAAAGGGCAGCTGGTCTGGGACAGTGGGGACGCACTCGAGCAACTGACCGCCAAGCTGTATCCACTCAACTTCAATGCCTCCAACGATACCAACGACTTTGAAGATCGCAGCGACAACAAGGGCCCGGAGCCGGAGGCGGTCACCATCGCCAAGCTGTGGGGCCGCACCTACGCCTTTGTCGGCCTGGAGCGCATCGGCGGTGTCGCCGTCTATGATATTGGCAATCCCAGGGCGCCGCAGTACGTCACCTATGTCAACAACCGTGACTTCGATGCCTCTGATGAAGAGCTGGAAGGTGGAATGGGTCTGGACCTGGGGCCTGAGAGTGTGGTGATCATCGAGCAGCAGGACAGCCCCACCGGTGAGCCCCTGATGGTGGTGGCCAACGAAGTCAGCGGCACTACGTCCATCTTCAAAATCGTCAAACTCAAGGGCAAGAAGGGGGAATAGTTCGCTGCCAGGGCTGACAAAAAAAGGGCGCACCTGGGTGCGCCCTTTTTTATAATCACAGCAAAAATACCGTCGCCAGACCGAGGAATATAAAGAACCCCATGCTGTCAGTGGTGAAAGTAAGCAACACGCTGGACCCCACAGCCGGATCCCTGCCCAACCTGACCGCGATGAGAGGCACCAGGGCGCCGACCATTGCCCCCACCAGCAAATTCAGGATCATTGCCGACATCATCACCAGGCCCAGGCCGATATCTTCATAGAACAAAGCAGCCACCAGGCCGAGAACAGCGCCCCAAAGCGCGCCGTTGATGAGTCCTATGCTCAGTTCCTTGCGCAGCAGAAAACGCGTATTGCCGCCCTTGATCTGATCCAGCGCCAGACCCCTGACGAAGAGCGCAATGGTCTGGTTGCCGGTATTACCGCCGACGCTGGCGATGATTGGCATCAGCACGGCAAGGGATACCAGCTGCTCCAGGGTCGACTCGAAGATCGCAATGAAACGGGTGGCGGCAAGCGCGGTGAGCAGGTTGATCACCAGCCAGGGCCAGCGCTCGCGGGCGCCCTTCCAGGTCGGCGCAAACAGATCGGTATCCCCCCGCAGGCCGGCACTGGCGAGGGCCTGTCCCTCCGCCTGTTTGCGGATGTAGTTCATTACCGTTTCCACCGTCAGGCGGCCCTGCACATGACCGTATTTATCGACGACCGGCGCGGAAATAAGGTCATAGCGCTCAAACGCCAGGGCCGCGTGATGGCCGGAGTCGAGCGGATCGAGGCAGATGCCGTCCCTGCGCAGGATATCCCGCAGTGGACGGGCCGGTTGCCCGACCAGTAAATCATTGATATCCACTGAGCCGAGGAAGTTCTGGAACTCGTCATGCACAAATAGCTGGTCGGTCTGTGCCGGCACTGCTCCGCGTTCACGCAATGCACCGATAGTATCGCCCACCGAGAACTCAATCGGGACCAGGATGAAATCGTGCTTCATCAGTGCGCCGACTGTGTCCTTTGCATACTCGGCGCTTTTCTCGAACTGCAGCCGAGACTGCTCGGCCATGGTCTGCTTGAACCGGTTCAATACGTCCGGGGCGATATATTTTTTGAGAGCACTGAGCTGGTCCGGATGCAGCGCATCCAGGATTGTCATCAGCGTGCCTTCGGGTGTGGCGGCCACAAGGTCTTTCGCGACCTGGCCGGTAACTTCCACCAGAGCGTCGCCCGCCGCCTGATGACTCAGATGGCCCCACACCCTGTGCCTTCTATCACCCGGCAGCATTTCCAACAACTGGGCCGCGTCGGCGCCATTGAGCGGCGCCAGACGCCTGGCCAACTCGGCGTCCTGCTGCCGGCGCAGAAGAGCCGCTTCAACATCCGGCCGCTGGTGTTGCTGGCGATGGTGCAGGCTGTCCATGAGCTCGAATCGCTCGAGGGACTCCAGCACAGGCCGCAATCGTTGATCCAGATTGACCCGATCGTTTACTGGAGGTTGTTCCATGGCGAGGCCTTGGGAAGGGTCATAGCGCGCCCCGCTATGCTACCGGACCTGCGTAGAATTGACGAGTCAGTACTCGCATGGCTAACAGACCGATGGACCGAACAGCTCGGCAGAGATGGGCGCTCGATTGAGATAACAGGTGGGAAGCAGTCTGTGAGCACGATGCTATGGCTGAAGAATGACAAGGGGATTGCACTTATGTTACAGGCGTTGCCTGACCCGGTATTCAATCGCTGAACACCACTGCAAGCCCATGGACGTATTTTTTGAGTCGAGTTTCTTGCAATGTTTCAGTAACCTGTACTTCGAGAAGCGAGCCTTTGGGTATTACCAATGCGGAACTACACAAGGCCAGCCGTTATCGGCTGGTTTGGCAGTCATTCGACACGGTGTCAGGTTTTCGCCGTCTTGCTGCTTGCGCTGGTGGGCTGTTCCGAGGGAAGTGGGGTTTGCCCGGTCTCCGGCAAAGGTGACCAGGCGCCCAGTGCGGGATGCTTCACCACGTCGGCCCAAGGACTTCTACTGGTCCAGGGTCTGGACGGCCGGGTGAGCCTGCCCGGCGGGAGCAGCAAGCCGGGCGAGTCTGCCCAGTGCACGGCATTCAGGGAAACCTGGGAGGAGACTGGCCTGCAGCTGCAGCCGCGGGAGTTACTCGATATATTCAGTACCGGTTTTCACCTCTATCGCTGCGAGCGGAGTGAGCTGTCGGGCGAGATCAACCCGCCACCGCGACTGGAAGTTCAAGCGGCATTCTACCTTCCAGCGGACCACTTCGATCGCTATGTGTGGCGCTATGAGGACCAAAAGAAGCTGTTGCGGCTTATGCTGTCGAGCGGGCACGCAAATACCACGGACGGGCAGGTGACAGGTACGAGCCCATGGCAATGATAGTGTTGACCTAGGCACCTACAAATGCAGGAGACGCTGCCACATGCCCGCCAGTTCGTCGAGCTGAGTGCCGGAAAATGCCACTTCAGCATCGATGGGCCGGCAACCGGCAAAACCCTGCTGTTGATCCATGGGGCAACAGTGCCATTGTGGCAGTTCGACCGTGTGGTTCCATTTTTCAACCGGCTCGGTACCCGCACAATTCGGCTTGATTTGTTCGGTCACGGCTATTCGGATCGGCCCGAGGTCCGGCACGATTACGCACTTTTTACCCGCCAGGTAGTTGAATTGCTGGCATATCTTGAAGTAGCGGACGGGCTGCACCTGCTCGGTCACTCCCTCGGTGCGGCGATTGCCGCGAGGTTGGTGTTGGCCAACCCGGGTAGATTCGGCTCGCTGGTGCTGACCGCGCCAGTGCTGAACTTCATGAAGACCAGGCCGGCCGCAAGGCTATTGCGGGTGCCACTGCTGGGCGAGTTGCTGATGGATCACTATGTCGTGCCGATGCTGGTGCAACGACGCACACGGCGCTACCGCGATATCCAGGGCGGAAGGTTTGTCGGCCTATTCCGCGACCAGCTCCGGCTGCCCGGATTCGGCCGGTCTCTGCTTTCCCTGATCCGCGGCGACGCGCTGGCCGACCAACGCAGCTGTTACGCCGCCCTGGCTACGCTGGCGAATCCGGTGCTGATTCTCGCGGCGTCAGGCGACCAGATCGCGACACCCGCACACATGAGAATCCTGTGTGAACTTTTACCGGAAGCGCAATTCTGCGATATTGAGGGCGCGGAACATGCGCTGGTGCTGACACACCCGGAGCAGGTCGCTTCCCATACGGTGCGATTTTTACGCTGACGCTTGCGGCTGCCCGCCCATGCGTTCCAACAGACAACGCATCCGTGCAACAAAACAGTATTCCTTTTACCCATTTATCAACCGAGTAATTCAAGCATGCATACCAGGCACCTCGTCTTATCCATGAGTATTTTTTTGACGTTTGTCAGTTCATTGGCACTGGCTGGCAGCCATCTCGAAGTTCCTGGCACCATGCCCGCAGCTCGGGGTATGCAACTGAAGCCGCTTATCATCGGTCACAGGGGCGCCAGCGGTCACACGCCCGAGCATACATTGCATGCCTACAGATTGGCCGTTGCCATGGGGGCGGATATTTTTGAGCCTGACCTGGTCATCACCAAAGATGGCGTATTGATCGCCAGGCATGAAAATGAGATTTCCGAAACCACTGACGTCGCGGATGTTTACCCGGATCGCAGAACCGTGAAAGTCATCGACGGTAAAAGAGTTGAGGGGTTCTTTACCGAAGACTTCACCATCGACGAGATCAGGACACTCAAGGCCAGGGAACGGTTGGCTTTTCGCAACCAGGGCGAGAATGGCTTGTACCCTATAGCAACTTTTGAGGAGGTACTGCAGCTACGCGCAGAGTTGTCGCAAATTCACGGCCAGGAAATTGGTATCGCTCCGGAGCTTAAACACTCTACTTA
The DNA here is from genome assembly GCA_041307045.1 of Halioglobus sp. Lineage (GTDB taxonomy): Bacteria > Pseudomonadota > Gammaproteobacteria > Pseudomonadales > Halieaceae > JARRPM01. The sequence continues at coordinate 284 of JBFZEF010000124.1, read as the reverse complement.
CTTCAAAAGTGTCAATCTGCCATTGGAAGACAGGTTCATCGAACTCATCAGGAAATACCAGTTGGAAGGAGTCGGCGCTCCGGTCATGGTGCAGTCCTTTGAAGTGTCGAATCTGAAGTACCTGCGCGAGAAACTGCCCCACATCCAGCTCGTGCAGCTGCTGGACGAGGTGCAGGAGCGTCCGGCCGATCAGGCGGCAATAACGTACGGGGACATGGCGACCGCAGCAGGTATGGAAGAGATCGCCAGGTATGCCGATTGGATCTCGCCCTGGAAGCCGTACA
>JBFZEF010000122.1:0-4150 GCA_041307045.1 Halioglobus sp. | reverse complement strand
AAGGGCAGCTTCGGCGCTCTCCGCCTGCCTGTTCATTAGCCCGACGACCCACTTGAGGGCAACGATATCCGGTTTACCAGCCACTAGATCCACCTCCAATTGCGATTTCTGTAGTTGCGCTGGGGCAATAGCCCTCAGCAAAGCGCAGGAACGCTTAAACTGTCGCCGCGACTCGATCTGCGCGCTCCATTGCACTCATATCCGCTTCGCGGTAAACCCTTGGGGCCACAGCGATACGCTCGAGATCCTCGGCGGATACCGGCCTGGCCTCAGCGGCTGCCCGGTGAGTGCCAAGCCTGAACTTGCCCAGGCTGTCGGATGCATCGCGCATGGTCCGCTGGAGGCGCGCGGCGCCCAGCCTGGTAGATTCGCTGTATTTGCCAATCTCCATGTTTCGCTCGCGAATTTGCGTCATCGAGCTGTTCATATGCAGGGCGCTGACCGCGGACTGGCCGGCAGCCTCATCAACGCTGCGGATGATGGAACTGATTGCAGCTGATCCGGAGTTGATCTCCTCCAGGGAACTATCGAGGCGGTCGATGTATTCCAGGATCGTCACCACGGTGCCTACTGTATTTTCCATACTGGCGAGGTTTTCCGCCGACATATTCTGCAGGGTGCGGACCTCCGATATGATCTTGCGACCCTCTTCCCCCGCTTCTCGCAGCAAATCCGCGATGGCCTCGGCAATACCCAGGAAGGGACGACCATATTCCCCGGCTTTTTCCGCCTCAATCCTGGTATTGATTGCAACCACCGAGATCTTGGTGTTGAGCGCCTGGATATACTCCGCCGCCGCAGTCACTGACTGTATCAATTCGCCCTGGCGTTTGGCGGACTTGGAAGTCTCCTGTACCGACTCACGCACATTTACCGATGCCTTGGACATATCCTTGGTCAGTTCATAGCCCTGCGCGACCTGCCGACAGTTGCGGTCCGACGTCCTGGCCGCTTCCGCGGTCGCCGCCTTTATATCCTCACTGGCGCGTACCATTTCAGTCGCTGCGGTGATGGATTCGTCGACCGACCGGGTAAGCTCCTTGCCCTTGTCAACGAGGCCGCGGGCGCAAATGCCCATCCTGTTGATCTCGTCGACTGACAATTCGAAAGGAGCCTGGATGCTCTCGACAAGGCCCAGCTGCGCAGCTGCGCAAGTGTTGATTTGCCTGCTAATGGCGGCGACTTCAGTATTTTCCTCCGGTACCCTGACCGTCAGGTCGCCAGCGCCGATCTGCTGCAGGGCACTGTTGATCTGGGACACTCCACCGGCCATCAGGCCCGCCCTACGGCGCTGGATAACAAGCAGGTAGAGCGCCGCGCCGATCGCCAGCACCAACGGTACCAGCAGGTAAAGGAACGCCAATGAACCTGACTCCGCACTGGCTTGCGCCTGCGCGAACGAGGCGTGCGACACAGGCGCCAGGCACGCCAGTGCGACCAGGCCGGAGCGCACCCTGCGCGTTGCTGCTACAAACATCACTTCTACCTTACTCATAACTCATACCCTCATGTGAAACTGCAACGGAGGCCGATGCACTGACCAGCTCGCTGTCGGCCACCAACCGGTCGACATCCAGAATTGCCAGGAATCTATTTCCCTCGTGAAAGCCACCGAGGGTGAAACCGGCGAAATCGCTATCTACCACATACTCCATATCGCGATCCTCGAGTGGAAAGCGCATATCACGCTCGACGTCACTCAGGGTTATCCCGAAATAAAAACCCGGTCTGCGGATCACCATACAAAAGTCGCGCACCCTGCCTGCATAGGGGCGCCGACGGAACAGCACATCGCCGCTGATGATCGGGAGCAGCCCTCCCATATATGCGGCCACGCCCAGCACCCAGGGCTTGGTACCCGGAATGGCCGTGACGGCAGGCGTTTCAATGATCTCATCGATTTCCCCCGCTCCTACCAGCAGCGGCACCCCCGCGATGCCCAGGGAAGTACCTGTCCAGGTCATTCTGGCTGCGGCCAGCCTGGGAGACTCCACGCCGTTATCGACGTAGGCCCGCTCCAGCATGGCGACAGCCTTGCGCGCGAGACTGGACATCGATCAGGCTGCCTTGCGCTTGCGGGTGTGCTTGTGAATCAACTGCCGCAGCACGCGCTCGGGGGGAATCTTGGTGACATGGGCAGTGGCCCCACGGGCCTGGCCCTTGGCGATGTCGAAAATGCCGTCGGACGAAGACAGCATAACGACCGGGGTGTTGCGAGTATCTTCCGCATTGCGGATCAGGGTGCAGGTCTGGTAGCCGTCGAGTTCCGGCATGGTGATGTCGAGGAAGATGAGATCAGGCTTGAAGCGCCGTAGCATGCCCAGAGCCTTGTAGCCGTCCTCCGCACACTCGACTTCACATCCCATACCCTTGAGTGTGTGCGACATCATCATCCTGATGGTCTTCGCATCGTCAATAATGGCGATTTTTACGCCCGAGATATCCAGTTCTTCATGCTGATCGTTCATTGTCGTCCTCAACTGTCTGTCCGATTCCGTGATGCGCTGCACAACGGGGGTTGCAGGCACAGTATTTGCGGCAGGGGTAGTAGCGGCAAGGAAAAACTGGACATTTGTCGAGAAACTGGAGTTTTCGCCGCGCCAGGGGTAAATGGCGCGCAAACCGCCGTTTGCAGTCGGCGGCGTGAAGCGGAATTCGGAGGTTTCGCCGGACCGGGGAGGGGCTATTCCGCCGGGAACAGGTAGTTGCGGAAGGGTTCCAGATGGCCGGGCTGGAAATCCTGCAGTTCATAGATATTGAACTTCTGCATCAGCGTGAGGCAGCGCTGGAAGACCTTGTCGGCATCATAGGACGAGGGCGGTATGGCATATTCATCCGTGAGCCGGGCAAAAATCATCGAGGCGATCTCGCGGCGGGTCTTGTCCTCACGATACATGCTGTGACTAATGGGCGAGGTTACAATCGGTGAGCCGTAAACCAGGAAGGCCTCCCAACGGGCGGCATCCTGATTGTCTTTCAGCTGGGCGACCAGGAACTTCACCATGTTGTACAGATCCAGCCGGGGCGGCAGGATATCCTTCTGCAGCCAGTTGCGAACATCTGATTCGCGCCATTCGCTGTTGATCCCCATTACCCCGAGAACCCGGCCCTCGGTCTGCGCGGGCGCCGCGCCTGCCAGGTCCCAGAGCATGTTGAGTCGCGCGGAAAAGCCCAGGCACAGGGGCAGCTGGGTTTCGGCCAGACGCTGGTACTCGTCAGCATATTCGCGCACTGACTTGTTCTTGCCCCGCGCCCTGCCCGCCGGCTTTTCCCCGCCTTTATTCTCCGCCGGTATGGTTGCCATCACCCTTCCCTCCGCCTGACCTGTTACCCACGGTTTCCTGTAATCGCTTCTGGTAGGTGGGTATGGACACACCCATAACCCTCGCCCGCTCCGCCACGCTCAGGTCCTCACCCTGCCGCACCACGTGGGACAGCAGCATGGCCTCGGCCAACTGCTGCGGCGGGTTCGCCATCGGCGCCGACTCCCTTATCCACTGCCTGGCCAGGCGCTGCGGCGTCAACCAAAGGGAACTGGCGCCGCGCTCCGGCTCTCGCGCCAGTATCCCCGGCATCCAGCGCGAGATGTTACGCGGCCTGGTCTGCAGGAAGTCGGCGGCGGCACGGGCATTATCGCGATAGCGCTCGCAGGCTGCCAGCACCACTTCGTCATCCAGCCAGGTACCCAGCGGCTTGATCAGATCCTGATCCAACAGCTCGTGCACTGCCTCGCCCAGGGCCACCCCAAGCTCTTCCAGCGTGGTCGGGGTGTAGGCCGGCTCCTCCATGGGCGCCTCCACCAGGGTCTGGAGGTAGGCGCGCTTCGGGGGAAGGCTGCCCGGACCCGCCGGCGAGAGGCCCTTGAAAATACACAGGTCTACCGGCGTAAGCCACTCCTTGTCCGTTTTGTCCAGGGCGCTGCTGATGCACTGGCGCATCTCGCTGATATTGCCCGGCCATTCATGTTGCAACATGGATTGCTCGGCGTCAGGGGTGAAACCGGTCACCTTGCGATCCCGGTGGGCCGCTTCCTGGGCCAGTATCTTGTAGGCCCAACGCAACACCGCCCGCTTGCGATCCCTTATCGGCGGCACCCGGATGGGATATGCGGCAAATACACTGGCGAGCCGATCATTGAGTTCGCCGTGGC
>JBFZEF010000120.1:0-4359 GCA_041307045.1 Halioglobus sp. | reverse complement strand
TAGATCAGCAGGGCGCTGGCATCGATCTCAAGGGCCATTTCCCCCAGTGCCGACTGGGTCAGCTGCAGGTCCGCCAGGCGGGCGCCGAACATCTTGCGCTGTTTGCTGTGGGACGTCGCCTCATCCAGCGCGCGCCGGGCGAAGCCCAGGGCGGCGGCGCCTACGGTGGAGCGAAACACATCCAGCGTCGCCATGGCGATGGCGAAACCCCTGCCCTGCGCACCGACCAGCCGTGACTTTGGAACCCGGCAATCCCTGAACTCGAGCCTGGCCAGGGGGTGGGGCGCAATCACCTCGATGCGCTCCGCCACGCTGAAGCCGGGTGTGTCGGCATCGACGACGAAGCAGCTGATTCCCCTGCTGCCGCCCTCGTTGCCGGTGCGGGCGAATACCGTGTAGAAGTCTGCGATACCGCCGTTGGATATCCAGGTCTTGCAGCCGTCGAGTACATACTCGTCACCCTCGAGCCTGGCCGTGGTGGCCATCGCCGCAACATCGGAGCCCGCCTCCGGCTCGGACAGGGCGAAGGCGGCGATGTATTCCCCGCTGGCCACCCGGGGCAGGTAGTGTTCGCGGATCTCGTTGCTGGCGAACATGGAGATCGAGCCGCTGCCAAGCCCCTGCATGGCGAAGGCAAAGTCCGCCAGGCCCGAGTAGCGGGCCAGGGTCTCCCGGGTGATGCACAGCCGGCGCACGTCCAGTGCCGTCGTATTGCCGCCGAATTCCGCCGGCACCGCGTTACAGAGGAAACCTGCGGCGCCCAGCTGTTGCACCAGCCGTCGGCACTCGGCGTCCACGTCGCGGTGATCGTGTACAGCGCCACTCAGTGTGGCGGCGGCCCATGCCTCAAGCTCGCGCGCGAGGACCCGGTGATCCTCCTCAAAAAAAGGCCAGGACAGGAAATCCTTGTCGCTCATAGTGCCGCCCCTTCTAGTCGCCGAGAAAAACGGGTGTCTGCTTGTTGACGAACGCCTCGTAGGCGCGCCGGAAATCATTGGTCTGCATACAGATCGCCTGGGCCTGTGCTTCGGCCTCGATGGCCTGGTCGATGCTCATGTTCCACTCCTGGTGCAACATGGTCTTGGTGATGCCGTGGGCGAAGTTGGGCCCTGCCACGATACGCCTGGCGCTCTCCAGGGCGGTGTCGTAGGGGGTGTCACTGAGACCGTTGAAAAATCCCCAGCGCTCGCCCTCGTCGGCTTTCATGGCGCGGCCGGTGAACAGCAGCTCACTGGCGTTGCCCTGGCCAATGATGCGCGGCAGGATGGCGCAGGCGCCCATGTCGCAGCCGGCCAGGCCGACCCGGGTGAACAGGAATGCCACCCTGGCATCGGCGGAGGCGTAGCGCAGGTCGCTGGACATGGCGATGATGGCGCCGGCGCCGGCGCACACCCCTTCCACCGCGCTGATCACCGGTTGCGGGCAGGCGCGCATGGCCTTGACCAGGTCGCCGGTCATGCGGGTGAATGCCAGCAGTTGCGTCATATCCATCCTGGTCAGGGGGCCGATGATCTCGTGCACGTCCCCGCCGGAGCAGAAGTTGCCGCCGGCGCCCCGCACGATGACCGCCTGCACATCCCGGGCGTAGGCGAGATTGCGGAACAGGTCGCGCAGCTCGGCGTAGGACTCGAAGGTCAGCGGATTCTTGCGATCCGGCCGGTTGAGGGTGATGGTGGCGATGGTGCCGTCCATCTCCCAGAGGAAATGCTCGGCCCGGTAGTCGGCCAACTGGGTTGCTTGCATGTTCGTCGCGCTCTTGTTGGGGTGAGTGATAGGGGCTTGCCGGATGCCGGGTGCTACATGACCTCGCCGCCGTTGATGGATATCGCCTGGCCGGTCACGGATCGCGCCTGCTCGGAGCACAGCCACAGCACGCTGGCGGCCACTTCTTCCGGCTGGATCAGGCGCCCCTGGGGGTTGCTGCGGGTAAACGTCTCCAGGATGTCCGCCTCGGTGCGGCCGGTCTTTGCCATGATCCGTTGTACCGACTGGCGAATGATATCGGTATCGGTATAGCCAGGGCAGACGGCGTTTACGGTAATTCCCCGGGTCGCTGTCTCCAGCGCGAGGGAGCGGGTAAGCCCCAGTACACCGTGCTTGGCCGCGCTGTATGCACTGACATAGGCATAGCCGCGCAGGGCCGCGCTGCTGGCAATATTGATGATACGGCCCCAGCCCTGTGCCAGCATGGCCTCGATGGCCGCGCGGCTGCAGTTGAATACGCCGTCCAGATTGACCGCCATCACCTGGCGCCAGTCGGCCGCGGTCAGCTTCTGGAAGGGATTGCTCGGGGCGGCGCCGGCGTTGTTGATCAGTATGTCAACTGCGCCAAAGCTCGCACTCGCCTGTCTGAACGCTGCCGTGACGGACGTTTCATCGCTAACATCGCAACAGATCGGCTGCGCCTGTTGCAGTAAACCGGCCAGCGCCTCCAGCGGGCCGTAGCTGCGCCCGATGAGGGTAAGTCTGGCTCCCTCGGCATCGAGTGCCCTTGCGATGGCGGCGCCGATGCCGGTGCCACCGCCGGTAACCAGTGCATGGCGGTCGATCACGCGTTGATCGCCATATCGGCCGCGCGGGCCAGGTTGCGCTCCAGCTGCTCAAAGCCCGCCTGGTACTGCAGCGGGCAGCTGACGCCCTCGCCGTGATATTGCAGCTGCGCGGCTGCCCGCAGCGTCCAGTTGGGGTCGAGCAGGTGGGGGCGTGCCAGGCAGCACAGGTCGGCCCTGCCCGCGGCGATGATGGAATTGACATGGTCGGGCTCGAAAATATTGCCCACCGCCATGGTGGCTATGCCGGTGTCGTTGCGCACCGCATCGGCAAAGGGTGTCTGGAACATGCGCCCGTAGACAGGTTTCGCCTCGGTCGAGGTCTGTCCCGCAGACACGTCGATAATATCCACGCCTGCTGCCTTGAACGCCCTGGCAATCTCCACCGCTTGCTCTGGGGTGACGCCATTTTCCCCCAGCCAGTCGCAGGCGGAAATTCGCACCGACATCGGCTTTTGCGCAGGCCATGCAGCACGCATCGCGGTAAACACTTCCAGCGGAAAGCGCAGGCGATTGGCCAGGCTGCCGCCGTAGTCATCCTCGCGCTTGTTGAGTACCGGCGTGATAAATGCCGAGAGCAGGTAGCCGTGGGCGGCGTGCAATTCCACCATGTCGAATCCGGCGCGATCGGCTCGTTCCACGGCGGCGACGTGCTCGGCTATCACCCGAGTCATGTCTTCCCGGGTCATTGCCCTGGGCTGCCGGGAGTGGGGCGAGAAGGGATGGGCCGAGGGGCCGATGATTTCCCAGCCATCCTGCGTCAAAGGCGCGTCGGATACGCTGGATTCCCAGGGCTTTTGGGTGGCGCCCTTGGGTCCGGCGTGGCCGATCTGCAGACAGATTTTCGCGCCCGTGCTGGCGTGGGTGAAATCCACGATACGCTTCCAGGCCGCTTCCTGTTCGTCGTTCCAGATGCCCGCGCAGCCGGTGGTGATGCGAGCCCCGGGGCTGACGTCGGTCATCTCGGTGCAGACCAGGCCGGCGCCGCCCTGGGCGAAGGCGCCATAGTGCACCAGGTGCCAGTCCGAGGGCAGCCCATCCTCCGCGCTGTACATGGACATGGGGGACACTACCACCCGGTTCTTCAGTGCCATGCCGCGCAGTTTAAAGGGGAGGAACATGGGCGGCACAGGCTGTGCCACTGGCTTTCCCAAGGCGAGCCCAGCCAGGTGCTTTTCATAACCCTCCAGCCAGTCCCTGTCCCGCAGGCGCAGGTTTTCGTGGCTGACCCGCTGGCTGCGGGTGAGCATGGAATAGTTGAGTTGCTTGGTGTCGAAGGCCTCTACGTAGCGCGGCGTGTTTTCAAACCACACCATGGCATTGCGCGCGGCGCTCTGCAGCTTCAGGGCTTCGACTTCCCGCTCGGCCTGGTAGGCGCGCAGGGCCTGGGGCAGGGCCAGGTCCGAATCCAGGTGCCTGGCGAGGGAGATGGCGTCCTCCAGCCCGAGCTTGGTGCCGGAGCCGATGGCGAAGTGGGCGGTGTGGGCGGCGTCACCGATCAGGACGATGCGATCGTCCTTGACCCAGTTGCGGCACAGCACCCGCGGAAAACTGATCCAGGCGGAACCGCGGATATGCGCCGAGTTGGTGAGCAGTTTGTGACCGCCCAGGTATTTCTCGAATATGCGGCGACAGGTTTCTGCGCTCTCCTCGTGATTCATGCGCTCAAAGCCCAGGGCCTGGTATACATCGGGCTGGCACTCCACGATAAAGGTGGAGGTGTTGGCGTCAAACTGGTAGGCGTGCACCCAGATCCAGCCGTATTCGGTTTTCTCAAAGATGAAAGTGAACGCTTCCCGGAAACTCTGGT
>JBFZEF010000114.1:0-11957 GCA_041307045.1 Halioglobus sp. | reverse complement strand
CAACTTTTCCGACCAGATCGTCCTGACCAGGTACGCCATGAAAGGCAGCACCGGCCTGCTGGTTTTTACCCTGGTGGGGATGATTGCCACCGTCCTGATGCAATCGAGCCACGCCACCCTGACCCTTATTATCACTGCACTCGCCGCAGGGCAGGTCAGCTATGAAAATGCCCTGGCGCTGGCCATAGGCGCCAACGTCGGCACCACCATCACGGCCATCCTGGGCGCAATCGGCGCCAACGCCGCCGGCAAGCGACTGGCCGCAGCACACCTGGTTTTCAATGTGGTCACGGGGGCGGTCGCCCTGATTTTTATCCAGCTGCTGCTCGCGGCCGTCGATGGCCTGGGCAACCTGCTGGGGATCACGGCTGATAATTACATCCTGAAGCTCGCGCTCTTCCACAGCCTGTTCAACCTGCTCGGCATAGCACTGATGCTGCCGCTGCTGGACCTCCTGGTGAGCAGGCTCGAGCGCTACCTGACGGATAACGGCGCCGGGCGAGATCGGCCGCGCTACCTGGGCGACGCATCGCTTGAGCTGCCACAGGTCGCGGTGCAGGCAATTACCAAGGAAACCAGGCACCTGTTCAGCAATGCCTTCACCCTCATCGCGCACGGTGTCAGCCTTCACCGCGACCTGATTACCAGCTCAAGTGACCTGGAGCAGCTGATCGAACCGCCGGGCAAACTGATCGACATGGACCTGGATGAACAGTATGAGCGCATGATCAAGGATATCTACAGCGCCAACATCGAGTTTCTCAGCCGGGCCCAGGCACAGGCCGGCCCCGAGTTCGCGGATGCCTATAACGCCCTGCGCCGCGCGAACATGGACGTGGTAGCAGCCATCAAGGCCGTAAAGCACCTGCGTAAAAATCTGCTGCACTACATGCGCAGCGAGAACCCGCACATCCGCCGGGAATACAACCGCTTCAGGGTGCGCATAGGCGAGGCCCTGCGCTCGCTGGCCGCACTGCGGGACTCACAGGACAGCGTGGTTGCCCTGCTCAGCCTCGACCGGATCAGGGTGGAGATACTGGGCAGTGAAACCGAGGCGGCCAGCGTTGCGGATTGGCTGATACGGAATCATGCCATCAGCTCCCAGATGGCGACCTCCCTGATCAACGACGGCGGCTATGTGCGGGAGGTCATCCAGCACCTGCTGGATATGAACGAACAACTGCACCGGGCGGGGCTGCCCTACGGTGAGGCGGTACAGGACGAACTGGCACTGCGGGCCGAGGAGATCGCCAGCATCGCCCGGCACGCAGGCTCGGTGCGATAACGGATTTCCGCGGAGGATTCCCCATGACCAATGCCAAGCTGTTTGCAAAACTTCACGCCCTCATCGAAGACGCAACCCAAGCGGACAAGAAGCACATCAGGAAACTGCGCAAGGTGCTGCGCAAACTGAAGGGCAGGCAGCACGATTTACGCGACAGCCTCGAGAGTACGGACAATCTCCAGGAGCGACGAAAAATCGAGCGGGAGATCGAGGTCATAACCCTGCAGCGCAGCAAGGGAGTTGAAATCTACAAACAACTCAAGCAGATGCGCAAATTGGCCCGGCAGGCAAAATCAGCCTAGACTCAAACCCCGCCGGAAGACGCCGGCAGCGAAGCGGCAATCGCTTCGGCCAGGCGTTGCAGCAGCGCCTCCTGCGCCTGCACCAGGGCATCGTAGCCACTATCCGCCAGAGGCTGTTGCTCCGCGAAGCGGAACGAACGGGTCTGCGTATCGGAACCGATATCCCAGTAGGCGACCAGCATCGCAGCACCGTTGCCATTGCCGTGCATCTGGTCAACCATCACGTCGATACGCGATCTCGTGCTTGGGGTCGCGTTGGCGGCGATATCCTTGCCACTCGCGACGGATATCCGGGTGGCGAGATAGCGCCGCAGGCTGACCTGTAGCGGTTCCGCCCAGAGATGGTTCCTGGCCGCGTGGATGGTGCCATCACCAGTGGCCAGCACCAGGCCCGGCTGGTCCAGGTAATTGGCGACCCGGACGTTCCCCAGGGCAATTCCGCTATCCGCCAGCGGGGTCCCGGAGCTGGCGCCTGCCTCGGTGCGCAGCAGGTAGGTGGTGGTCGCCTGGGGCGGCTGGGAGGCGCAGGCGGTGAGCAACACCGCCGCGATCAGGTACATTATTCTCATTGGGGACTGGCCTCAGGAATGGGGTCGGGAGGACTATCGGTGGGGAAGAGCAGTGAGTTGGGTTTGGCACTCAGGGAGCGGGTCAGCTCCTCCAGGTTGCGCAGGGCCTGGTTCAGCTCAAACACGCTGCTTCCCAGGGACTCGCCCACCGCGGAATCCGGCGAGAAACTCTCCAGGGTCTGTCGCAGTTCCGCCAGGATCTGGGAGAGCTCGTCCGGCAAGGCCTTGGTGCTGTCCTCCTCGAGGATCAGCTGCAGTGATTCCAGAGTGGCGGTCAGCGAAGCCAGGGTGCCGTCCATGGTGCCCATGGTGCCGGTTGCCTTGGTCAGCATTGGACCCAATGGCAAGGCGTTGACTTTGTCTAGAAGAGTCGCCACCTGCTGCTCAAGGCGTCCAAGGCCGCTGGGGATGGTGGGTATCACCGGCAGTCCCTCGAACTCACCAATCGCCGCCGCAGGCTGGTCTGCGTACCAATCGACATTAATGTAAAGAGCGCCGGTGATAAGGTTTCCCGTTTCGAGACTCGCCCGAATACCGTTTGCCACTCCCAGGGCAATACTCTGGCGCATCCCCTCAACTGACTCTTCCGAATCTTCCAGCCCCAACCGGGCCGGTTCCAGGTAGAGCAACACCGGTATGGGCTCTCCCTTTCCTGCCTGGCGCTGGGCAACCAGTTCCTTCATCAGTATCCGCTCCACCCGACCGATCTGGATGCCCCGGTATTCGACAGGAGCGCCTGGCTCCAGACCACGCAGAGACTGGTCGAACTGGGCGACATAATAGATTCTGAAGCGGTAGGGATCCTCCTGCACTTCGTTAAAGGAGGGGCTGAGCTTGAAGGTCGCGCCGGAGGCGACCTTTTTGCCCGCCGGCAAGCCCGGTAGATTGGCGAAGGCCACCCCGCCGAGCAGGATAGTTTCCATCGATCCTGTGGTCACCTCGACACCGGAGGCGGAGGCGCTGATCGACACACCGCTTGCATTCCAGAAGCGGGTGTTGGTAGTGACGAGCTGATCGTACGGGGCATCGATGAATGCGTCATAGATCACCAGCTGCTTTTCGCTGTCGAAAGTGACGGCTTCGATTCGCCCGACCTTAAAGCCCCTGTAGACGATGACGTCACCCTCGCCCAGAGAACCCGCCTGTTCGCTGTGCAGGGTCAGCCGCATTCCGGGGGCATCGGCGGGTGTAAGTGGCGGCACCTCCAGGCCAGTATACTCACCATGCTCTGACCGCCTGCCGGTGCCGGGGTCCAGTTGGATATAGGCGCCTGAGAGGATCGTGCCGAGCCCGGAGATGGCCCCCGCACCGACCCGGGCCCGCACCACCCAGAACCGGGTGTCCTCCCGCAGCATATTCGCCGCTGCCTTATCCATTTTCACGGTGACCAGCACCTTGTCCATGCCCTCGCTGAGAGACACGTTCTCCACCAGTCCGATATCCACATCCCGGTAGCGCAGCCTGGTGTTGCCAGCCTCCAGCCCTTCGGCCGTATTGAACTGGATGGTAATCTCCGGCCCCTCGGTCAGCATGGTGTGGACCACCATATAGATGCCGACGAGCACCGCCACCACGGGCACCACCCAGATCGGGTTAAACCTGGTACCGGTACTGATCGCGGGTTTCAGTTCACTCATGGATTTCTTCCTGTTGGTCCCAGATCATCCTGGGGTCAAAGCTTTCCGCCGCCACCATGGTCACCAGTACAACGCCGGCGAACGCGACAGCCGCCGCGCCGGGGAGAATCACGAGCAGGCCGGTGAGATGCACCAGCGCAACCAGGATGGAGACCACGAACACGTCCACCATGGACCATTTGCCAATAAACTCGGCGGCCCGGTACATTACCGTACGCTGCCGGGGGTCGCTCTGTTTTTCTCTGGCAACGCTCCAGCAAAGGTAAAACAGCGCCACCAGCTTGCCAAGTGGCACCATCACACTGGCGATAAAAATAATGGCGGCGATCGGGATAGAACCCATTTGGATCAGCAGAACCACCCCACCCAGGATGGTGCTGTCGGTGGGGTTGCCGAACTGATCGGTCACCATGATCGGCAGCATATTGGCAGGAATATAGAGCACGCTGGCGGTAACCAGCAGCGCCAGGGTCCGCTGCAGGCTGTTGGGCTTGCGCTGGTGCAGGGGCTCGCCGCAGCGGGGGCAGTGATGCAGGCTGGCGTCGGCCAGTTTCAGGCAGAGATGGCATGCAGCCAGGTGGCGGGAAGCGGCGGTATCAGCCGGCATGTTTCACGCTCGCGAGGCGTTCAAGTTCGTTCCAGTACTGGAAGCGATCGAGACTGGAAATGGCGGCGACAAAGCATAGCGCGAAAGCGCCGTAACCCCAGAACGAGATACCGATAACCACCGTCGCCATATGCGCAATCTTCACCAGGCTGACCAGCACCCCGATAAAAAATACCTCAACCATCGCCCAGTTCTGCATATGGAATACCAGCCTGGTCACGGGGATCATCCAGGAATAGAACCGCTGGCGGAGGATGCAGGTCGACAGCGCCAGCAGCAACAGCAGCACCGCCGCGGGAATCACAATAATGAAACCGGCGACCAGCAAGGCAAGGTCGGGTCGCCCCTGGGCATATAGCTGCTCCACGGTCTGGGGCAGGGTCATGGTGTTTTCGAGCCCGCTCGACTTGAAGGACAGGAAAGGAAAAGCGCAACCCAGAACCAGGCATACCAGCCCGGAAAAGGCGAAAGCCTGCAGCCGCGCAAAACCGTCGTCCCTGACCTGGGTCAAAAAACCCCCGCAGCGGGAACAACGGGCCTTTTCTCCGTGGCGCATGCCGCCCACATCAAACAGCAGGTCGCAGGAAGGACAGGCTACAAGCCCAGGATGGGCAGCCCCGGCCGATAGCGGTTCCGATAGCTGTGCAGTCGCAGTCATGCCGGCCATTATACACACGGGGTGGATGAGGAAGTCGAACTGTACCTTTGGAGCGAAGTCTCGCGCAAGGACTCAGTCTGTAACGGGACCCGCTGGCAGGGCTAGTGGCTGGCCTGCCCTGCCCACAGCTGCTGCAGCCGCTGGTCGCGACCGCAATTCCAGCGGTAATACTTGTACCGCCCCGGGTTTTTAAGGTAGTAATCCTGATGGGCTTCCTCCACCGGCCAGAAGGCGCCGGCAGGCAGGATCTCGGTGTAGACTTCCGCGGGCGCAAACCGCGCGACTACTGCAGCGCGGGTCTCCTGCGCCAGCCGGGTTTCCTCTTCCGTGGCCGGAAACAGTGCACTGCGGTAGCTGGGCCCCTTGTCGCAGAACTGCCCTGCATTATCCAGGGGATCCACGTTCAGCCAGTACAGGTCGAGCAGCTCGCGATAAGTGATCAGCGCGGGGTCGTAGGTCACCCTGATCGCCTCGTAATGACCGGTATGGTCCCCCTTGTAGGTCGGGTTGGGCAAGCTCCCGCCTGTGAAGCCGGATATAACATCGGTGACCCCCTCCTTTTCCTGGAACGCCGACTCCATGCACCAGAAACAGCCGCCCGCGAACATCGCGGTCGCTGTCTCGGCCAGAGCCCCGGGAACCAGCGCCGCCCAGAGAACCATTACCAGAAGATTTTGCTTCATCGCAGCTTGCCTCGGGGCACACGGGTCAGGAGTGGAATAGTAGACAGCCCGAACCCGTGCCGGTTCCCCCGCTGGGTTCAGTGTCAGGGGCAGCTCGCCTCGGTTTGGCAGTCCTTGTCCCCGCTCTGGCAGGTGTTGATATCCAGCACGTACCAGAGGTAGCAACGGGAAAATACGCCATTGAGGATAAGGGCAATTGACACCACCACCACGAACCAGTCCACCAGGTACATGAAATCCCGGCCCAGCGCCCACACCAACAGCAGCACCCCTGCCAGCAAGCGCAGCACTCTCTCGGCATTACCCAGATTACGCTCGATCATACTTTTTCCTCTATAAGTTGGGATATCCGTGCTTATACGCGCCGCCCACACGGCTGGATGTGTTATTTATTCACCCGGGTGAACGCCGGCAGGGCGGGGAACCAGCCCGGAAGGTGATCCCGGTGCGCTTTCCGGACGTAAGTGCCTCGACGGCAATAGCCATTTAGCAGGAGCAGCACTCGATCATGTATTTCATGCACTGGTTCAAACGCATCCTGGTTATCCCGGCTGCACTAAGCCTGGCGGCCTGCTCCACCGTGTCGGTCGACGACTACGCCGATAAGCAGCCGACTCTCGTACCGGAGACCTTTTTCAACGGCTCCCTAACGGCGCACGGCGTCGTCAAGGACCGCGGCGGCAAGGTCATCCGCAGCTTCAATGCGGACATCAGGGCCTACTGGCGCGATGGTGTAGGTACGCTGGAGGAGGATTTCGTGTTTGACGACGGCGAGAAGAGTCGCCGCGTCTGGACCCTTAAACCCGACGGCGTTGGCCGCTATTGGGGCACCGCGGGCGATGTCATCGGCGCGGGAGAGGTGCGGGTGGCCGGCAACAGCATGTTCCTGGAGTACGTGCTGCGCATCCCCTACGGTGACGGCACCCTGGACCTGACTATTGATGACCGCATGTACCTGGTCGACCCCGACACCCTTATCAACGAGTCGCGCATGCTCAAATTCGGGCTGGAGGTAGGCGAGATACTGCTGGTGATCGAACGCCAGATCCCGGGCTGATACTCGCGGCAATCCTCGCGATCTTCACCTGACAAAACCGATGACGGACACAAAGTGACAGAGGCTCCCGACCAGCACGAACAGGTGCCAGATACCGTGGGCGTGGGTCAGCCGCCCCATCTTGTCGAGCACATAGAAAAGTACGCCCCCGGTGTAGGCCAGCCCTCCGGCCAGTAACCAGTAAAAAGCCGGCTCTGGAATCGCCGCGCGCAGGCCTGCCATGTCGAAAGAGCAGGCCCAGCCCATACCCAGGTAGATCACCAACTGGCCCACCTTGACCGCGCGGCCAGACAGGAATAGCTCGCTGGCAATACCCAGGCCGGCCAGGCCCCATACAACCGCCATGATCGGGATGCCATTGCCCTCGCGCAGGCTCACCAGCATGTAGGGTGTATAGGTACCGGCTATCAGCAGGTAGATAGAGATATGGTCGAACAGCTGGAACAGCTTCTTGAGGCCGGGCGGCTGGAAGCTGTGGTAGAGCGTCGACATGGTGTAGAGAAGCACCAGGGTAATACCGAACACCGTGAAGCTGGCCATAATCCAGGGGTCGCGCGACTGCAGGCCCACGGTCATCAGCGCACCCAAGCCCATCAAAGCCAGGGCCGCACCGACCAGGTGGCTGATACTGTTCAGTTTTTCGCCGTAATACACGCCTCTGCCCCGTGCCATTGAGTAGGCCCCAAGCCTTGCACCGCGGTTGCCGAAATGCAATCAGAAAACAGCCCCCCTGGCGCCCGTCCACGCCGTTGGGCCTGCGCCCGCAATCTTTCGCCTGCCCGCAGTCCCGCTAAAATTAATGTAATACATTTGTTGATTTTGTAATACATATAACCTACATTCGCCGAAAATCGCCTGCAGCAACAGAGCTACCGGGGGCGGCAACCGAGGAAGAATCGATGGCGGAACAAAAGAAAACCAGGCGGCGCGCGAAACCGCGCCAGACCAAGGATCGGGTCTTGCAGGCGCGCATTCCCCGGCACCTCGATGAAGAACTGCGGGACCACGCGGAGCAACTGGGGCTTTCGGTTTCCACCGTGGTTCGCAACGTACTGCTCAACACCTTCGAGCTGGTGGAAGGTGTGGTAGCGGACAGCACCAACCTCGCCCGCGCGATCCAGGGACGTAAGCCCCGGCCGCAGACCCGGCGGCTGGAGGCCCCGGAAGGGAGCACAGGTGAGACCGGTGTGATCGGCTGGCAGGAAGCGGTGCTGAACCGCAACGGTGTCTGCGACCAGTGCAATACAATTTTGCACCGGGGCGAGAGGGCCGCCGTCGGTGTGCCCGTGCAGGCGCGCCCCGTGTTGCTCTGCCCCAGCTGCCTTGCGGCCCTGGCAACAACGGACACGAACACGCAAACACCCAAGGAGTAAGCTTATGAACACGTCATTGCAGACGATCCAGGGTGGCACCCGCCTGGTCTTCGACTCGGTAGAGGGCATCACCAACACGGTGGAACGGATGCATGAAAGCATCGCCGCCACCCCTTTCGCATTGGTCCCGGCGTCGCTGCGCCCCACCCGCGCCCACGGCCCGATTGCCGCTGCGGTCTACACGATTATCCGGGCCATCAACGGTGGCTTGCGCACGGGTGTGGACAGCTCGTTCGCCCTGCTGCCACAGACACTGCGCCAGGCCGGCGGCTCCGCTGCCGAAACCCGTGTCGTGGCCGCCCTCAACGGTGTGTTTGGCGATCATCTGGAGGCCAGCGGAAATACCCTCGCCACCCCCATGTCCCTGCGCGCTGAGGGCCGGGCCCTGGAGCTGGAGAGGGCCGCACTGGCGCAGGCCCTGCCCGAGGCCAGCGGGCACATCGTCGTACTGGTGCACGGCCTGAGCCTGTCGGACCTGAGCTGGCACCGCAAGGGGCGCCCGAGTATCGGCGACCGGCTGCGCGATGAACTCGGTTACACCCCGCTGTACCTGCGCTACAACACCGGCCGGCACATTTCCAGCAACGGGCAGCAGTTCGCGCAACTGCTGCAGCAACTCTTTAACGCCTGGCCCGTGCCGGTGCAATCGGTTTCCCTGGTCGGTCACAGTATGGGCGGACTGGTTATCCGCAGCGCCTGCTGCTACGCCCAGCGCGAACAATTGCCCTGGCTGCCGCTGTTGCGGCGCGTGGCGTGCCTGGGCACGCCCCACCACGGCTCGCCCCTGGAGAAAGCCGGGCATGCCTTCGAATCGGCAATGCAGAAAATCCCCCACGCGGAGCCGATGCTGCTCGGCAGGCTGCGCAGCGCGGGTATCAAGGACCTGCGCCACGGCTCGCTGCTGGATGAGGACTGGCGCGAGCACCACCCCGACGGGAGCGGACAGGATACCCGCACCGTGGTGCCGCTGGTACCGGGAGTGGATTACTACTTCGCGGCGGCCAGCCTGGGACGCCACGCGTCCGATCCGCTGGGACACCTGCTGGGGGATTTACTGGTGCGCCATGACAGCGCGGTGGGAGTGCACAAGAACGAGTTGCGGCGCTTGCATATCAGGCCCGAGAACTGTCGCGTGTTCCACGAGAAAAACCACTTCGATCTGCTGGACGACAGCCGCGTGCAGCAGCAGATGATCGACTGGTTCAGCAGCTGTCAAATCCAGCCCAACTTCATTCAAATGCGGCCCTGACCTCGGGACTATAACTGCGCCGTATCAACGATGCGGGATAGTCATATCCCGGCGAGATGATATCTTCGGCGGGGATGTGAGCGTGCGGGCGCAGGGGCGGTCGGGCGATGGGATGTTCAGGGCGCGGCCAGTAGCCACCGCCGGGACGGTAGCCTGGACGGTGCCCGGGCCGCGGGCGATAGACCGGGTAAGGGTAGTTGTAAGGGTAATAGCCTGTGTAGGTGCCGTCGTAACCGGCCGGTGCATTGTTATCGATTACCTCGGGCCGGGACTTGCTCTGCAGCTTGCGCATCTCGGCCCGGTGCCTTTCCCGTTGCTGGCGATCGGCAACCATCCGGTCAGTGGTTTCACGCATGGCCTCGAGCTGGTCCTGCGCACCCTGCGCGGGCTCCGCCTCCTGGACATCAATTACCAGGGTTTCCGCCTCCGCCCCTTCCGGCGGAGGGGTATCCGAGTAAGTCACCACGCCCTTTGCATCGACCGTCTTATACACGGTGGCGGCCAGCAAAGGCACAGCGAATACCAAAAGCAGCAACGCAATGGAGAACACCCGGGCCGAGACGGCAGCAGGCCGCAGTATCTCTGGTATTTTCAATGGCGAGTCCATGGCTCAGATTATACGATACCCGGAGTCACGTGTTGCACTGTAAATAGTTTGTCGCTAAGGTTCACGAAGCGACGTCCGGGGCAGTGCAGTCCCTGGAATGTATATGTTTCTCTCACGCCTTAAACGGAACATCTTTATGTTCAATATCAAAATTCTAGCAGCAACAATTGCGGTATCGGTAGCGACATTACCGGCGCTGGCCCAGGAGATGCGCTGCGGCAATCTGCTGATATCCGGTGACCAGATACATCCCCTGCTGAAAGAGCAGGTGCTGAAAGAGTGCGGGGAGCCAACCTCAAGGGAGTTGAACCGCTGGTACTATGAAGCCCAGGGCAAAATCCTGGTCTTTAATGACAACGGCGAACTGGATCATATCGAGGACGCCGCAGACTCCCAATAAGCCGATTAACTTCGGGAGCGCAGGCACCGGGCAGATGTTTCAGATCCCGCCGTCGCTCTGCATCGCGACTCCAGCGGGTACCCGCTCACCGTGAAGCTGAATCCCGGGGTGAAAAGGTCCTGGCGACCCTGGCGCAACCTTGTGCTTGCGCTTGTCGGGGTCAGCCTGTTCCAGTATGCGGCCAGTGGAGAAGTCACCTGGCCCGCGACAGTGGCCGAGAAAATCGGCAGCATGCTGCGCCCGCACGCGAACGGTCCACAGGCGAGCTGGCGCGAGGCGACAGACAAGCTGGAGGAGATGGGCGCGGCGCGGGAGGGTCGGCCGACCCCGGCCTTCGGCATTACCGGCCGGGTGGTGCGCGTCGCCGACGGTGATACCGTATCGGTGCTCGATAACAACAACACGCAGCACAAGATCCGCTTGCAGGGAATCGATGCCCCGGAGCGAAATCAGCATTACGGCAAAAAATCCCGGGACGCCCTGTCTGGCATGGTCTCCGGCAGAAGTGTCGGGGTTGAGGTACTGGGCAAGGACAGCTATGGGCGCAGCAACGGCATACTGTATCTGGGTGAACGCAATATCAACCTCGCCATGGTCGCCGCCGGCCACGCCTGGTGGTATCGGTACTACGCACCCGACGACCACCTGCTGGAAGCCGCAGAGGGCAAAGCTCGCGCGGCCAAACTCGGGCTGTGGGCCGAGCCGGACCCCGTTCCGCCATGGGATTGGCGCAGGCAGCAGAAATACTCAAAACCCTGACACCCAATTAGGGTATACAGGCGGATTGATCACCCCGGGAGCCCCCCATAGGATCAGGACTGGGTGCAGCAATGGCACCCGGCAGATCAGCGCTGGATAACAAGGGGATTGTTATGGGTGCCACAAATATCGAGAAGCTCCAGCTCGCCGCAGAAGGGCTGATACTGAACGACGCGCAGAAGCACATCCTGGCGCACCGGCTGACCCGCAAGCTGGCGCGCAAGCTGCAAGCCAGCATCAGCGTGCAGGAAATGCTGGTGTTGATCGACAGCGCCATGCGCGACATGCGATCAGGTATCGATGTCATGGTGGTATCGGACGATGCCTACCGGGACAACCGGGTGGTAAGGCGCATCTAGCAGAAGCTTCCAGGACGGACGGTGCATAAAAAAAGGCAGCATCCTTGTAGATGCTGCCTTTCTTGTTTGGTGGAGCTAAGCGGGATCGAACCGCTGACCTGTTGCATGCCATGCAACCGCTCTCCCAGCTGAGCTATAGCCCCGTATTCGGGTGTAACTCATTGATCGCGCTGGAGTTTTAACTGAACCTGATCAATGATGCGCTGGGCATTTTAGTGACAGGCGCCGCTACTGTCAACCTGTCCCAGTCCCCTTTGTGCTAGTCTTCTCGCACCGGCCCGACGCCTACACTTCTCAGGAACCACACCATGCTTGGCAAATTCATTCTCTGGTTTTCCGCCTTTGTATTCATCGCCTACGGGTTGGCCTGCCTGATCTCGCCAACACTGCCAGCCGACCTTGCGGGCCTGGA
>JBFZEF010000113.1:0-5003 GCA_041307045.1 Halioglobus sp. | reverse complement strand
CGCTCCCCTACCCTGCCCCTGGTTTCCGCGAGCAGCATCGCCCTGGCCGCATCCCGGATTCCCACGCAGGGGCCGCCGCCCTCCCAGTAGTAGGGCATTTTCCCCAGTGCCACATTCTTTACCATCGCCCCATGGGGCGTGGGCACCACGTCATCGCCGCCGTAGGTGTTGCCGACGCAACAGGCCACCCCGGGCAGGCCCCTGTCGCGACAGTACTCCAGGAACATGTCCTCTGCCTGCACCCGGCATTTCACGTAGTGAGGCGCCCTGTCCCACCAGTTGAACGCATCGGCCTCGGTGGATATGCCCGAGGGGTTGAGACCAATCGTGGCGTAGGTGCTGGTGAATACGAAGCGTTGCAACGGATACCCCAGCGCAACGTCCAGCACCGTGCGCAGGCCATCGACATTGGTCGCGTACAGCGGCGCCGGGTCCCGCAGCCAGGCCCGGGTATCGACGATGCAGTAAAACACCGTGTCACAGCCGGCCATTGCCCTGCCGAGAGACTCCCTGTCGCCCAGATCTGCGATCACCCGCTCCAGTGACAGGTGGTCGATAGCGCGGGTGTCGCTGCCCGCACGCACCATGATGCGCACGCTGCGCCCCGCGGCCACCAGCTGCTTGACCACATGGCTGCCGAGGAAGCCGCTGGCGCCCATCACCAGTACTTTTGACATCGCATTCCCCTCCGAGCTGCATGAGCCAAACACCCCCACCAGGACCTACTATAGAGCGCATGCGCCATCGGGGCGAGGTTCGCCCCGGCCAATATCGCTGGCATGAGGATGCAGTCTGTTGCGGTTCGGCCTCGCGGCCGTAACTTACCGGCTGGTCGGGAAACAACATGAAATATATACTGCGAACCAGCCCGACCGCGGCATTCAACTGTTACCCTCTCGAAGGACTTCATTTAATGGCGACCATCAGCGAATTCGAGCCACAACCGGTTGCGATCGCGCTACCGGACTCGGATCGCAAGCGGATCCATATCGTGGTGCGCCAACCGATACCCGAAACCCTCGCGGGCAAACCGATACTGCTGGATGTACAGGTGCGCAATGAGTCCTCCCAGGCTATTGCCAGTGATTATCCGCTGCGGGTGTTCCTCGCCTACCACTGGGCCCGCGCCGACGGCAGTTACGAGCAGTACGACGGTGTGCGCACGGCCCTGCCGGAGTCCCTGCCCGCGGGCGGCCAGTGCAACCTGGAAATGCGGCTTGCGCCCCCTGCCAGGCCCGGGCACTTCGAACTGCAGGTCGGCCTGCTGCAGGAGGGCATCTCCTGGTTCGAGACCAGTGATCACCAACACCTGCAGAAGCATCCCGTCCAGGTACAATCGCGGGCGCACAATGCCCTGCGCTCGCTGAAGAAATTGCCCCGCTACGCCGAGGATCGCAGCGTGCAGGTGGATACGCCCCCGGCGATATTCAGTTTCGAACTGACCAACCTGTGCCCCTTCAAGTGCATCATGTGCGCGCGCACCAACAATATGACGCGGGCCGAGGGCCATATGTCCTTCGAGACGTTCAAGAAGGCGGTGGATGAATTCGTGGAGCTCAACCCCGAGCACGCCCGCACCCAGGATGTCTGGTTGCACGGTTTCGGCGAAAGTCTGGTTCATCCCGAGTTCGGGAAGTTCATGCGCTATGCGATAGACAAAGGCGTCAATGCCGGACTGTCGATCAACCCCCTGATGCTGACGAAGAAGGTGGCCAGCGACCTGCTCGATGCCGCACCAGGACATTTATACGTCGCGCTGGACGGACACGACGATGAATCGTTCGAGAAAATCCGCGGCGTGCCAAACGCCTACCACAAATCAAAGCGACGACTGCTGAAATTCCTGCAGGAGAAGCAAAGGCGCGGCGTGAAAACCAAAATCACGCTGTCGATGATCGACTTCCCGAATAACCGGCAGAGCATCGAGGAAGTGGAGAGCTACTGGAATGCCCAGGAGGGCATCGACCACTTCGTGGCCAAGCCCTTCGTCAGCTGGGACGGCAAGGCGGAAGACGTCAACCGGCTGGCTGGCCCTGACAGGAAGCCCAGGCAGACGCAGGGCAAGGTACTGTGTGATTTCCCCTGGGAGAAAATGACCGTGTCCTGGGACGGCGATGTAGTGCCCTGCTGTTTTGATTACAACAAGCGCTATGCTCTGGGTAACATCAACACCCAGACCCTGCTGGAAATCTGGAACGGGGAAAGGATGCACGCCCTGCGCAGGGAGATGATCTCCAATAAAGTCACCAACCCGCTGTGCGCCGGCTGTGAGTACCTGTACCAAGACGTCGTACCGTGAGCCCGGAGCCAGCCTCTCCCGGAAAAAACAGCGACATCGAAATCCTGCGGGCTTTCGCCATCCTTTACACGATCATTCTGCACTTCAGGGTGCTGCTGGACGCCGACAGTATCCTGCTGATGCCGCACAACTACCTCGACCTCAGTGTGGGTGTCGATTTATTCCTCGTCATTTCGGGCTTCGTCATCACTGGCTCGATTATTGAATCGACAGCAGACCGGGCCGCCACCCGGCGCTCGCTCATGTTTTCCTTCTGGATAAAGCGCATATTCCGCCTGCTCCCGGCGGCATGGACCTGGGTGGCCATCGCCTGCGCGGCGCAGTTCCTGGTGTTGGTGGTGACAGATATCCCCTACCGGCCCCGGGACATACTCATCAGCGTGGCAGCCGCCCTGGGTAATCTCATGAACCTGTATACCCCCTTCTGCATCGCCAATGGCGGAGGGCAGGCCTGTATCGTCGGCAACTACGTCGGGCACTATTGGAGCCTGTCGCTGGAAGAACAGTTCTACCTAGTGTTTCCGTTCCTGTTTTTCTTTCTCTCCCGCCGCGCCCTGGTCGGGGTTCTGGTTGTGGCCATCCTGGCCCAGTTCTTCTGGCAACGGCCGTTCTTTACCTATGCCTGGTATTTCAAGACCGACGCCCTGTGTTGGGGTATCGGGCTGGCGCTGCTCGCGCGCACCGGTTTCTACCGCCGCCACCCGCCCTTGGGGTTGAGCAACCAAAGCCTTGCCACTGCCTCCGGACTGATACTGCTCGCCTGCCTGCCACTGCTGGCTGCCCAGGTGCAGGGCATCGGCGGCTACATGAAACCTTACGGCGTCGGGCTGGTTGCCCTGATCTGCGCCGCCATCGTCTGGCTGGCATCATACGACCGCAACATATTCAGTATCGGCCCGCGCTACCGGCGCCTGATGCTGTACCTCGGCAGCCGCTCCTACTCCCTGTACCTGTCCCACCTCGTGGTGTTTCTTGCCAGCAGGGACCTCTTCGGCCAGTTCGGGCAGGAACTTGCAACGACCAGCGGTGCAGCGGGATTCACCGCAATCAAGCTTGCGGTGGCGCTGGGCCTGACGCTGCTGGGCGCCGAACTGACTTATCGTTTCGTGGAAAGTGTGCTGCGGGCCAGGGGCCGGGTGATCGCCGCACGGGTGGTGGCGACGCGCCGCGCGAGTTGATCCGGGTTATTCTTCCCGGAGTTGGATAGGGCCAAAATTCGCGGGGAATTTGCCCAGCATACCGGCGTAGAACTCACGAAAATACTGCATATCGACGCTCACATCACCGGATACCTGCAGCGCCGGCCCGAAGCCGCCGCGCCTGCGGCCGAAATCGAGGAAGGACGGGACAATGGGCACGCCCGCCTGCCGGGCAATATGATAAAAGCCTGACTTCCAGTATCGCGTGAGCTCCCTCGTGCCCTCGGTGGGCACTACCAGCACCAATTGGCCGACCCTGCCGAATACCTCCACCATGGCGTCAACCACGTTGCGGTTCTCATGCCTGACGATAGGCATGCCGCCCAGGGCGCGCATGAGCCAGCCAAAGGGAGGAATAAACAGGCTGTGTTTGGCCATCCAGGTCACCTTGATATCGAAGGCGGCGGCGAAGGCCAGCATCAGCGGAAAATCCCAGTTGGAGGTATGGGGCGCAGCGATCAGGACGTAGCGGTCGATGCTCGGTCGGACGCCCTCCAACTTCCAGCCGGCACGGTGTAACAACCAACGGGCAAAACGCTGTTTCATGCTGAGATCTTATGCTGGAGGCGGGCAGCGGCAAGCTTACACAGGTCCCGCCCGATGTCCAGCCAGCAGTTCCACCTTGCCGCTGTCGCCATCCAGCCGAATCAGATCGCCGGTCGCGATGAAGCGCGTGCCCTGGCGCGTATTGACAACGCAGGGCAGGCCGTATTCCCGCGCAATCACCGCGCCATGTGACACGGCGCTGCCGAGGTCAGTCACCAGCCCGGCGATCATGCTGAAATAGGGCGTCCAGCCGATATCGGTAATCGGTGTGACCAGAATTTCACCCGGCTGCAGCAGCGCCGCCTCCGCCAGGGTATGCGCCACCCGCGCGCTACCCTCCACCACGCCGCGCGAGGCGGGGCGCCCGAAGAGGATGCCGTCGGCCCTATCGACCTGCTGCAGCTCCAGCGGCTGCGGCATGCCCACCGAAATCTCCGGGAACTCAAAGCGCTGCTGGAAGGCGAAGGCATTGCGCCTGGCAACTGCCCTTGCCACTGCGGTGGCGCTCGGGGCGGCGACAAAGTCGGGCAACTCGTCGAAGCTGAAGAAATGCACGAGGTCCGCATCCGGCAGTCTGCCCTCACTGGCCAACAATTCTCCCAGGCGGCGAAAACCCAGCTTGAAGTGATGGGCAACCTGCACCAGCTGCGACTTGGTGTGCTCCCGGCGCCGGATGGCGTTGTGCGCCCGCGGCAGGATCCAGCGCAAACCCCGGCTCAGCGAGGGCCAGTCGATCCCCACCGTATGCAACTGGCGGTGGCCACCGGTCACCAGGCGGGCATGCACCGCGGCCTGCATACTCTGGATCAGCGCGGAGGGGTCGTCTCCCCAGGAGGGGTCGCGCATACACAGCTCGCGATAGCCGCGGTGCCCGTGGGCGGCAATGAAGCCGGCGAAATCCTCAGCCAGCCCCGGTGCAGCGCGCAACCACGCCAGCGCCTGGTCCACCGGTACCTGGC
>JBFZEF010000112.1:0-2930 GCA_041307045.1 Halioglobus sp. | reverse complement strand
TGATCGGCCTGGGTATCATGGCGTATACCTCCAACAGCTTTCGCCTGACCCCCCTGCTGTACTGGCTGATCCTGGCACACTGCATCGTATTGATGGTGGGCGGGCACTACACCTATGCGGAAGTCCCCCTGTTTGATTACCTCAAACCGGTGTTCGGCTGGGAGCGCAACAACTACGACAAGCTGGGCCATTTCATGCAGGGCTTCGTGCCTGCCATCCTCGCGAGGGAAATCCTGATTCGCAAGGCCGTGGTTGCCTCTGCCGGCTGGCGCAACCTGTTCATCATCAGCCTATGCCTGGCCTTCTCGGCATTCTATGAAATGCTGGAATGGTGGGTGGCAATCGCGACGGGTACCGCGGCGGAAGCCTTCCTGGGCACCCAGGGCTATATCTGGGATACACAATCCGATATGGCCATGGCGCTGCTGGGGGCCGTGGTAGCCCTGCTCACACTGGCGCGCCTGCATGACCGGCAATTAACAGCGGTAAAATAACCATTCTTGTTTGGCCGTGCTGAAAACGGCCTGACATTCGCCTAGACTGAACTGCCGCCAAACTAAAACAATCGGGCCAGGCCAGACAGGGTCAACCGTGAAACTTACCGCAAGCTCGCTGCATAACCCCGCGTCCGTCCTCGTCGCCGTGACGCTGATCCTGGCGTTCGGCGTCGCCAGCCTGATGCGGCTGCCGATCCAGCTGTTTCCCGACATCGAAAACCCCGTTATCGCGATCCAGACCGGCTGGCGCGCGGCCTCCCCGCGGGAGATCGAATCCGAGATTATCGAGCCCATCGAGGCGGTCCTGCGGGGCCTGCCGGGGCTGAAGGAAATGACCGCTTTCGCCAACCAGGGGGAGGGCTGGGTCAACCTCGAGTTCGGCCTGGAAACGGATATGCAGCGCACCCTGGTCGAGGTGATCTCGCGGATGAACCGGCTGGACCCGCTACCCCGCGACGCCACCCAGCCACTTATCACGCTGGGGGGCGGCGAGGATGATCAACCGGCGCTTACCTTTTTTTTCCTGCAGCTGATGCCCGGCACACCCGGCCAGGTCGGCGACTACCTGCAATTTGTCGAGGACACGGTGCAGCCCGCCATCGAGGTGGTGCCGGGCGTGGCCCGGGTGCGCGCATCCCTCGGCAGCGGGCGCGGTGAGCAGGAGCTCGAAATTCTGTTTGATCCCTACCGCGCCGCGCAGCTGGGAGTCAGCCTGCCGGAAACCGCCGCGCGCCTGGGACAGTCCACCGACGTCAGCGCCGGCTTTGTCGAGGTGGGCAGGCGGCAGTACACCCTGCGTTTTTCCGGTCGCTACGAGCCTCGGGAGCTCTCCGAGTTCGTGCTGGAATGGCGCGACGGACGCCCGGTCAAGCTGGGCGATATCGCCGACATCCGGGTGACCCGGGGTGAGCAGATACTTGCCACCACCCAGAACGGCAACCCCGCCATAGGCATCCGTATCGAAAAGGAGAACGGCGCCAATGCGCTGCAGGTCCTGAACGAGGTCAAGGCGGTGGTGGCGCAGCTCAATGCCGGGGACCTGAAAGAACGGGGGCTGGTGATGGCGCAGTCCCATGATGCCTCCGTATTCATTAAACAGGCCATCTCGCTGGTGACGGGCAACATATTCCTCGGCGTCCTGCTGGCAGTGGGTGTGTTGTGGTGGTTCCTGCGCCGCCTGCGGGCGACACTGATCATAGCGGCGGCCATCCCCATCTCCCTGTTGGCTACCTTTATCGTGCTGCACGTGGCGGGGCGCAGCCTGAACGTGATCTCGCTGGCGGGGCTGGCGTTCGCCGTGGGGATGGTGCTGGACGCAGCCATCGTGGTGCTGGAAAACATCGTGCGCCTGCGGGAACGGGGTATGCCGGCGACCGAGGCCTCCCTGGAAGGTTCCAGCCAGGTGTGGGGAGCGCTGCTGGCGTCCACCGCCACCACGGTGGCCATATTCCTGCCGGTGCTGTTCATGCGCGAGGTGGAAGGGCAGTTGTTTGCCGACCTGGCGATCACCATCGCCATCGCTGTCATCGTCTCGACCCTGGTGGCGGTGACCATCGTCCCACTGGCGGCAAGGACCTGGCTGCATGATGCAACGCAGCAGGATCACAACGAAGCCCTGTGGCAACGCATTACCGATCTGGTGATGAAACTGACCAGCACGGCGCGCAGGCGCTGGCTGGTCATTATCGGCACGGTCACCCTGCCGCTGGTGTTGAGCGTGGCAATGCTGCCGGAACTGGATTACCTGCCACCGGTCAAGCGCGACGCGATCGACACGTACTTCTGGTTTCCCCCGGGGGCCGGTGAGCACACGATCGCCAGCGAGTACCTGCAGGTACTCGATGCGCGCATGGCGCCCTTTATGAGCGGTGAGCGCCAGCCCGCGCTGAAGAACTACTACATCCTCAACTGGCCAGGTGGCGGCACCATGGGCGCCCGCGTACTCGAAGAGGGGCGGTTGCAGGAGCTGGAGAAGATTATCGACGAGGAGATATTTGCCGACCTGCCCGACCTCAAGCACTACAGCGCCCAGGGCAATTTGTTCTCCGGCTTCGGCGGTGACCGCGTGATAAAAATCCACCTGCAGTCGCGGGATCGGGCAGCTGCGGCCAGGGCCGCGGAACTGGCCCAGAGACTGCTGCTGGAAACCCTGCCCGATCTCGGCATCGTGGCGAATCCCTCCCTCGAGCAGGCCGAGCCGGAACTGCGACTGACGCCCGACGACCGCCGCATGTCCGAGGCGGGCTGGTCCCGGGCCGACGTGGGTGTACTGGTGCGGGCGCTGGGCCGGGGCCAGTATGTGGGGTAGCACTTCGACGGCGAGAACCGCATGTATATCATCATGCGGGCAAAGCCCTGGGACTCCCCGGAAAAATTGGCTTCGATGCCGGTGGCGACCGCCAGCGGCTCGGTCGTGCCGCTGGCCGAACTGGT
>JBFZEF010000111.1:0-5394 GCA_041307045.1 Halioglobus sp. | reverse complement strand
CCCAGTTGTCTTCAGGCGAGGAAAATGCTTCATCCGGCAGGGTGCTGTATTCCCAGGCAAAGACCGGTAGCACCGGGCAGCGACTTATTGCCGCCACCTTGTTGGGCGGGGTGAAGGACAGGTAGACGCAGCGGTGTGCCTGCTGGCGCAGCGCCACCTCGTCATCAGTGGGCACCCGCTCGAGCAGCTCGACCTCGCCGAACTCGCGCAGCAGCGGCAGGAAACGTTGCATGACGAAATAGTAGCTGTAATCCGCCATCCCGAGACTGTGTTCGATACTGCTGCTGCTCAGCGGCGAATACACCAGGAATAATAGCTTGCGCTGCGTTGTCACTTCGACCCGCCCTGACCCGGCTGTCACGCCCTGTTGAACTGCACTGCTCACTGGAACAACAGGCCTGCCATAAGCGCCGCCGACTGTTCCCAGCTGTAGCGCCCGGCTTCAATAAACGTTTGCTGCCGCAGCCGGGCATGCAGCCCGGCGTCACGGCAAAGGGTGTCCAGAGTATGCACTATTTCGTCTTCCGACAGCGGGTCCACACACAGGCCAGCGCTGCCGGCCACTTCCGCCATGGCCGAGTCCCGGGAGACGATGACCGGGACCCCCAGGGACAGGGCCTCCACCACGGGCAGGCCGAAGCCCTCGTACAGGGAGGGCATCAGCAGCGCGTGGGCGCCGCGATACAGGCCGCGCAGCGCTGCGTCATCCACCCTCCCCAGCAATTGTACCTGCTGCTCGAGGCCCAGCTCACGCACCAGGCCGGCGATATCCTCCCCGCCCCAGCCGCCGCCGCCGACAATTTTAAGCCCGCGCGCATGCGGCGCGTGCTGCACATAACGGCGGTAGGCCCGCAGCAGGCGGGGCAGGTTCTTGCGCGGCTCCAGGGTTCCCACAAACAGGAAGTAGGCACCCGGCGCGGCGGGCTCGCCTGCCGGGCCTTCGCCCGCGAGCATACTGGCGTTGGGCACCACCGTCACCCGCGATGCGCACTGCGGAAAATAGTGTTCGAGCCGGTGCCGGGTAAACTGCGACACCACGGCGATCGCGTCGGCCCGGGCCAGCGCCCGCGGGGTGAAAAAATTCTCGATCTGCCGGCCCGGGAAACGCATGGTCTCCCCGCAATCCTTCCACACCAGGTCGTGGATCGTCAGGGCGGTGCGCACCGCGCGCGGCAGCAGGGGTAACTGGTGGCGCGGCCCCCAGAATACCTGCACCCGGTCGCGCCGGGCCCACAGGGGGAACAACACATGGGCCAGTTGGCTCGCACGCAGGGCGGAGGGAACAGCGGCGCTGCGATGGTGCACATTAGGCAGGTCCAGGCCGTCCACGGCGTAGCGCTGGGGCGAGTAGAGGAACCACTCGCCCCCGCGCCGGCACATGCGCAGCAGCAACTCATGGGTATAGCGGTAGATGCCCGTACCCGGGTGGCAAAGGGGGCGTGCGTCCACCCCGATGCGGGGCCCCGCCGGCGCAGCGCTGCCCGTTGCGCTCATCGGTCGAGTCCCCGCAACACGGCCACGACGGCGGCGGCGGTGCGCTGCCATGTATATTGCGCACTGCGTGTCAGCCCCTGGGCAACGGCCCCGGGCCGCCAGACCTCGTCCTCCAGCGCCTGCCGCAGCGCCGCCGCCATCGCCTCGGGGTCCTGCGGGTCGGCCTGCAGGGCGCAGCCCGCGCACAATTCGGGCAGGGCCGAGCTGGCGGAGCAGGCCACCGGCACGCCGCTGGCCATGGCCTCCAGCACCGGCAGGCCAAAGCCCTCGTAAAACGAAAAATAGCCGAATGCGGCGGCGCCCGCATAGAGCGCGCCCAGCTCCCCTTCCTCGACATAGTCGAGGTAAACCACCTCCCCTGCCCCGGCCAGGCGGCGGATATCCGCCATCAGGGAGGCGCTGTTCCAGCCGTAGGCGCCGGCAATCACCAGGGGGTAGCGCCGGCGCAGCGCCGCCGGCAGCAGGCCATAGGCCCGCAGCAGTCCGGCCAGGTTCTTGCGCGGCTCGATGGTGCCGACGCTGAGCAGGTAAGCGCCGGCGCGCAGCCCATGCCGCGCCAGGATTGCCTCGATGTCAGCACCCGCCCGCGGTCGGAAGGCGGCATCCACTCCCAGGGGAATCGCCGTCACCCGCTCTGCGCTCAGCTGGAACAGCTGCAGCAGTTCAGTGCGGACAAAGCCGGAATCGGTCACCAGGTGATCGGCGCGCTCAACCGCGGCGTGAATCTGCTCACGCAGGTAGTTGACCCGGTCGCGCGGATGAAAGTCGGGAAAGTGGAATACCGACAGGTCGTGCAGGGTGACCACGGACAAGCCGCCGACCGGCGGGGCGCCGAAATTCGGGGAAAAGAGTATATGGTCGTCGTAGGCCCGCAGGCCCTGGGCCAGCGCCCTGGCCCTGCGCCGCCGGTACGGGCCGAGCACAAGCTTGTAGGGCAGCAGCGGCCTGATCCACTGGCGCCAGCGGGCGGCGGGCGCCGGGCGCGCCAGGCCTGCCGGGTCGAAGCTTTCCAGTACCTGAGCGCCGCGCAGGAACCGCAGTTCGGTCACGCCAGCCGCCGGTAAATGCCGCGCGAGTTCGAGCGCGTAGCGGCCGATACCCGACAGCGGCAGGGTGACCGGTGACACATCGAGCAGGACTTTCACTGACCGGTCTGGGCGCGGTACATCCAGCGCAGGGTTTCCGCCAGGGGAACCAGCTCGAGTTCACCGATTGCCGCCGCCAGCTTGCGGTTGCAACCCACCAGCCGCCTGACCTCGTTGGCGCGCACAAACGCCGGGTTAACATCCACCTCGATACTGTAACCGGCCAGGTCCGCCAGCATGGCCAGCACATCCTTTATGGAGTAGGCCTGGCCGGAACAGACGTTGTAGGCCTCCCCCGGAATGCCGCGCTCAAGCAGCCGCGCGTAGGCGGAGGTGACCATCCTGACGTCGTTGAAATCGCGGTAGACATCGATATTGCCGAGCTCCACCCGGGGCAGGCGCCGGGCGAAATGATCCACCAGCTTGGGCAGCAGGAAGTCCGGCGACTGGCCCACCCCGGTGTAGTTGAACGGGCGCGCGATCACGATGGGCAGGACATTTCGCCACTGTCGCGCCAGCAGCTCCATCGCGTACTTGCTCACCGCATAATCGTTTTCAGGCTGCGCGGCGCAGCCTTCGTCGAGCGGGGATACGTTGGCATTGCCGTAGACATTGGCGCTGCTGGCCAGCAGCACTTTTTGCGCGGGTGTGCTGCAGGCCGCAAGCGCGGCCAGCAGGTTGCGACTGCCGACGATGTTGCTGGTGTACAGGTCACTGACGTCGCCATGGGCGACAAACGCGATCGCGGCCAGGTGCACCACGACGCTGGGCTGTATGGCTGCCACCATCTCCGCCAGGCGCGGGCCATTGCGCAGGTCAACGATGTGCTCGCCAGGCCTGCTCGCGTGCCTCTGGTCCAGCCCCACCACCTCGTAGCCGAGGGCTTCCAGCTCCCGGGCCATGTAGCGCCCGGTGAAGCCTGCAAGGCCCGTGACCAGTGCCCTGCCCTTCATGGTCAGAACGAGACCCCGCGCTCAACCCGCGCCAGGTCGGCCTTTACCATCATGGCGCACAATTCCTCCAGGGTAACCACCGGCTCCCAACCCAACACCTCCCTGGCCCTGGAGGCATCGCCAATCAACAGGTCCACCTCGGCGGGGCGGTAGAATTCGGGGTTTACCGCCACCAGCTCCCTGCCCGTGCGAGTGCAAAGCCCGCGCTCGAGTTCGGCGGCGCCCCGCCACTCCAGGGTTTTGCCCACGGCCCGGAACGCCATATCGACGAAGTCCCGCACACTCTGGGTCCGATTCGTGGCCAGCACATAGGTGTCGGGCTGCGGCTGCTGCAGCATGCGCCACATGCCCTCCACATAGTCACCGGCAAAGCCCCAGTCGCGCCGCGCGTCGAGATTGCCCAGCTGCAGGCAATCGAGCTTGCCCAGCTCGATGCGGGCCACGGCGTCAGTGATCTTGCGGGTGACGAACTCGCGGCCGCGCAGCGGCGATTCGTGGTTGAACAGGATGCCGCTGCAACCGTAGATGCCGTAGGACTCGCGATAGTTCACCGTCATCCAGTGGGCGTACAACTTGGCGACACCGTAGGGACTGCGCGGGTAGAACGGCGTGGATTCGTTCTGGGGCACCGCCTGCACCAGGCCGAACATTTCCGAGGTGGAGGCCTGGTAGAAGCGGGCGGCCGGGTTGACGACCCGAATCGCCTCCAGCAGGTGCACCGCGCCGATGCCGGTAATCTGGGCGGTGGTCACCGGCTGGTCGAAGGACACACCGACAAAGCTCTGGGCGGCGAGGTTGAACACCTCGTCGGCCCCGCTGCGCTCCAGCAGGCGGATGGCGGCGCCGGCGTCGGTCAGGTCGTAATCCACCAGTCTCAGGTTTTCATGGCCCAGTATGCCCACCTCCTCCAGGCGCCAGTGGTTGACCGAACTGGTGCGCCGGGTCGCCCCCCAGACGCGGTACCCTTTATCCAGCAGCACTCTGGCCAGGTATGCACCGTCCTGCCCGGAGATTCCGGTGACAACAGCATTCTTCATACATGATTCCCTGAATTGAGCTTTACAGCGGGCATGTGGCGGCCGCGATTTCCAGCGCGTTGCGGAACAGGCGCGTGTCGGTTTCGTTTTCGCACATCGACGCAATGGTGCTGACCAGGCCCTGGTCGAGCATCCGGTAGGCCAGCCGAGTGTCACTGAGCCGGCCGGCGAAGCCCGCCAGCGCCCGGGCGTAATCCCTGGCGGAGTGGGCGTCGCGCAACTGTTCCCACCCCCGCCGGCCTAGCGCGCGGTATTTGGCCGGATCCGCGAGGGCGTCTTCCAGCAGGGCGAGTAGATCGGCGCTCTCGTTGTCCACCGAGATTTTACAGACCACATCGTCGGGCAACTCGCCGTACCAGCCCACGTCGCTTACCAGGGTCGGCAGGGCCGCCGACCAGTAGCGCAGCTGGCTGGCCGAGGCCTCTCCCATCGTCGGCCAGCGCAAGTTTATAGCGAAGTCGGATGATTGCAACGCCTCGTCGAGCTGCGCATCACTGACATAGCCGCGCAGGTGAACCCAGGGCGCAACGCCAATATTTCCGGCGTATTGCAGCAGCTGGCGGTGGTTGTTGATGTTGCCGTACAGGTCCAGGCTGATCCGCTGCGGGCTCTCAAGCCGGCCCCAGGCCTCCATGAATTCGATGAGGCGACGGTTGGGGCCGACGTGGCCGCAGAACACGAAACGCAGGGGCTCCCCCTGCCGCGACCTGGGCGCAGGCTCCGCGGGCGCGGCCGCGGGCAGGTTCAGTTGCAGCAACGGCAGCCCGGGCGGCAATTGCGGCTGCAGGATGTCGCGGGCGTGGCGCGAGTGCACCACCACCCCCA
>JBFZEF010000108.1:0-3112 GCA_041307045.1 Halioglobus sp. | reverse complement strand
TCCATCTGCCAGGGCAGGGTGAGCTCGCGCCAGGCCTCCGGATCGAGCGGGGTGAAGGTTTTGCAGCTCGAGCACAGGATCCGCACCAGGCGCTGGGACATCACGCCGCGCACGGTGGCCTTGATGAGGTAAGCCGGCACTCCCAGCTCGAGCAGGCGCGAGATGGACGAGGGTGAATCATTGGTGTGCAGGGTCGAGAGCACCAGGTGCCCGGTCAGCGCCGCCTGCACGGCCATGTTGGCGGTTTCCAGGTCGCGAATTTCGCCCACCATGATGATATCCGGGTCCTGCCGCATCAGGGCGCGCACGCCCGCGGAGAAATCCAGGTTGATGGCGTGGTTCACCTGCATCTGGTTGAAGGCGCCCTCCACCATCTCGATCGGGTCCTCGATGGTGCAGACATTGACCTCCGGGGTGGCCAGCTGGCGCAGGGTGGAATACAGGGTCGTGGTCTTGCCCGAGCCGGTGGGGCCGGTCACCAGTACGATGCCATTGCCCTGCCCCGTCATGCGATGCCAGCGCGCCAGGTCGTCGTCGGCCAGCCCCAGTTGCTCGAACGTTTTTTGCAATACATCCGGGTCGAAGATGCGCATGACCAGTTTCTCGCCGAAGGCGGTGGGCAGGGTGGCCAGGCGCAACTCCACCTCGTTGCCTTCGGGGGAGCGGGTTTTCAGGCGGCCGTCCTGCGGCCGGCGTTTTTCCGCCACGTCCATGCGACCCAGGATCTTGATGCGGCTGGTCACTGCCGCACACACCTGTTGCGGCAATTCATAGACGCCGTGCAACACGCCGTCGATCCGGAACCTGACCTTGCCCACATCGCGCCGCGGCTCGATGTGGATATCGCTGGCACGTTGTTCGAAGGCGTACTGCAACAGCCAGTCCACGATATTGACGATGTGCTGGTCGTTGGCATCCGGCTCCTTCATGGAGCCCAGTTCCAGCATCTGCTCCAGGTTGCTTACCCCGGCGCTGCCCTCGGGCCGGTCGGCACCGCGGGCGCGGCTCACCGAACCGGCCATGGTGTAAAACTCCGCCGTGTGCCTGGCGATCAGCCGGGGGTCTGTGAGGACCCGGCGCACACGTTTGCGCAACACATGCTCGAGGTTGCTCTCCCAGCCCTTGATGTAGGGCTCGGCGCTGGCGATCACCACCTCCTTGTCCGTCACCTCCACGGCCAGGATACGGTGGCGCTCGGCGAACGCCCGGGACATCACCTCGGCGACGGCCGTGACATTGATCTTCAGCGGGTCGATCTGGTACACCTGCTGGCCCGACTTCCCGCCCAACCAGGCCAGCAGGGTGTCCATATCGAGCACCCAACCCGGGTTGCCGGCATCGACCAGCTTTTGCTCGGCCAGGAACACCAGCGGGTGTACCCTGACCATCGGCGTTTTCACCACCCTGGCCATATCCGTCGCGCTGAGCCTGCCGGCTGCATTCAGCTCCCGGGCCAGGGTAATCAGATCGAGGCGGTGTTCCATCAGTTGGTCGCCAAAATTGGTCGCCATAGTTCAGCTCACGGGGTGAATATCCGGATGAAATCATGCTAACACACACCCGACCTGTCTCCATTTCGATTTCAGTCAGTACCGCGACAAACCCCGGGGCAAAAGACCTGCGACTGCTTTATGACAATTGCCGGCTTTGCTCCTACACTGGCCCCGTGTTGCTCTTTCGTTTTCTCAGGTTCAGTTTTGCTTTTCCAGGAGCCCGATGCCCCATTCCAGCAAAGTGATTATCGAGCAGCTGCGGCAGCTGGTGGCAACGCCCTCGGTCAGTTCCACCGATCCGCGCTGGGACCAGGGCAACCGCGCGGTGATCGACCTGCTGGCCGGTTGGCTGGAAGACCTGGGCTTCAGCACCCGGATACAGGCGGTGTCCGCGGACGGCAGCAAGGCGAACCTGATCGCCACGCGCGGCAGCGGCCCAGGCGGGCTGGTGTTGGCGGGCCACACCGACACGGTACCTTTTGACGAGGGCCGCTGG
This sequence comes from Halioglobus sp., assembly GCA_041307045.1. Lineage (GTDB taxonomy): Bacteria > Pseudomonadota > Gammaproteobacteria > Pseudomonadales > Halieaceae > JARRPM01. Next base: position 1,123 of record JBFZEF010000108.1, on the reverse strand, counting down.
CAGAGCGACCCACTCGGACTGAGCGAGCGCGACCACCGGCTCTACGGCCTTGGCAGCACTGACATGAAAGGGTTTTTCCCGCTGGCAATCGCCGCGGCGGCGGCCTTCCGCGACACCGCACTCAAGCAACCGCTGATCCTGCTGGCCACCGCCGACGAGGAGAGCTCGATGAACGGCGCCCGCGCCCTGGCGGCCGCCGGACAGCCGAAGGCCCGGGCCGCGATCATCGGCGAGCCGACCTCCCTGGTGCCGGTGCGCATGCACAAAGGCATCATGATGGAGGCCGTGCGCATCACCGGCCGCGCGGGCCACTCCTCCAACCCCGAGCTGGGCAACAGCGCGCTGGAGGGCATGCATGCGGTGATGGGGGACCTGATAGCCTACCGCGCGCAGCTGCGCGAGCGCTTCAGCAACGACTTCTTCAGCGTGGCCTGGCCTACCCTGAACCTGGGTTGCGTGCACGGCGGCGACAGCCCCAACCGCATCTGCGGCCAGGCGGAGTTGCATTTCGACCTGCGCATAACCCCCGGGGCAGACAACCGGGCCCTGCGTGAGGAAATCGCCGCGAGGCTGGCGAACATCGCGCGGCAGCGCTCACTCCAGATCGAGCTGCGCTCCCTGGTCCGGGATATCGCGCCGTTCGAGCAGGCTGCGGACAGCGAACTGGTGCGCCTGGCCGAGCGCCTCACGGGGCACCGCGCCGAGGCTGTGGCCTTCGCCACCGAGGCGCCCTTCCTGCAGGCGCTGGGCATGGAGACCATTGTCATGGGCCCCGGCTCCATCGACCGGGCACACCAGCCTGACGAGTACCTGGAGCTGGACCAGATCCAGCCCTGCATCGCGCTGTTGCAGCAGTGCATCCGCCACTACTGTCTGTAGAAGGCCGCTGCGGCCTGTGCATTATTGCCATTAGGTAATCGGCCACTGTTTCGGTAACCTTACCGACAGAGCATTAATAATTCACTATTAATCAATAGCTTGGATCATATCGTGACAACGCCGGGCCGGGCCCATATTCGCTGGTTGAGGAACACCGCACCCTATATCAACGCGCACCGGGGCAAGACCTTCGTGCTGATGCTCGGGGGCGAGGTTGCCCTGCACGAGAACTTCGCGGTCATCT
>JBFZEF010000104.1:0-6563 GCA_041307045.1 Halioglobus sp. | reverse complement strand
GCCCAATCCTGCGATGCGGCAGTAAGCCTCCACCGGGATGGCGGCGAAGGCCTCGAGCACCGGCTCGAGGCCGGTGCTGTGCTCGGCCAGCCAATCGCGCCGGTAACGCCCCTGCTGCACCAGCATGCCCAGCATCGCCGCCAGCAACCAGGCGTCGGTACCGGGCTTTACCTGCAGGTGAATATCGGCGAATTCGGCGGTCTCCGTGACCACCGGGTCGATCACGATCAGCGTGCGCGCGGGATCCTTGCTGAAGTCCCGCAACCAGGCCCGGGCCCGGGGCAGGCCGTGGGAGTGCCAGGGGTTCTTACCGAGGAAAATGGCCACCTCGCAGTGCTCGAAATCGCCCTTCACATGGGCGCCGAACATCATGCCGTTGACCCAGAACTCGCCGGTTTTCTCCTGCGCCAGGGCATTGGAGCGGTATTGCATGCCGAGCACCCGGCGGGTGGCGGTGGCGTAACCGCCGGGGAGATGGTTACCCTGTCCACCCCCGCCGTAATAGAAGATGCGCTCCCCGCCTTCCCTGTCGCGCAGGGAGAGCAGGCGCTCGCTCACTTCACGAATGGCGGTATCCCAGTCAATGGCTTCAAAGCTGCCATCGGGCTGGCGGCGCAGGGGGGAGGTCAGGCGGTCCCTGCCGTTCTGGTAGTAGTTCAGGCCGGAGGCTTTCTGGCAGAGATAGCCCTGGGAGGCGGGGTGCGCCTTGTCGCCGCGGATGCGGACGATCTCGCGCTCCTCTTTCCCACCCAGCTGGACCTCGATGCCGCAGTTGCACTCGCACAGAATGCAGGCGCTGGTCTTCCAATCCGACATGGCTCCCTCCTACAGGTCCCGTTGGCCACCCGGGAACTATAGCCTACAAGTTCCAAAATGCCACTAGCTTATATTCAGGCCGCCCGCAACGCCCGGCCGAGAGTCTCCCGGCCCAGGGCGGCGGTGAATTCACCGTCCCGCCACACCGGCTCGCCGCGGATCAGCACCTGGCTGACCACGCCGTCGGAGCGACTCACCAGCTGCTTGTGCGCAAACAGGTCGCGGTGGATGAACTGGCGCGAGGCGTTGTCGTCCCACTGGCGCAGTGCCTCCGGGTCGATCAGCACGATGTCGGCCTGGGCGCCGATCTCCAGGCTGCCCACATCCAGGCCGAAAAACGCGGCGGGCTCGCTGGTGAGGCGCCTGACCATGGTGCTCACCGTGGCCAGGGACTCCTGCTGGGCCAGCTTCAGCGACGTCAGGTTGCCGTCGAAAAAGGCCATGTTGGTGATATGGGCGCCGGAATCGTTGAACCCCGGCAGGGTGTTCGCATCGAGCAGCAGGGGCAGTACGCCCTCTTTATCCTTGTTGGCCACGTCCACCCAGAAACGGAAGCCCTTGTCGTAGGCGCGCATCAGGTGCAGCATGAACTCGGCGTCATCGACGATGGGCCGGGGGAAGGCGTCGAAGGCCGCCCGCTCGGCCTCGGAGCGGGCGCTGTCGCTGTAACCGCGCTGGTAGCGGTCCAGGCGATCGTACACCGCCTGCATGCTCTCGCCCTCCCACTCCGGCACCGGCGCGCCGTCGAAGATCATGCGCGCAAGCTCCCGCACCACGAGGATGTCCGGCATACCCAGGCGGGCCTTGAAGTGGGCCAGGTTGCGGCCGCGGCGGCCGTAGTGCCAGTCCCGGCGAAAATCGGCGATGAACTGCGGGTCGTTGAGCAGGGCGCGCCGGCCCTCCACATCGTCGTATTCCTTCGCGATCAGCCTGCTGGTGGATTCCAGCTCCTCGAACAGGGGGCTGACGATGCCGTCCGACCAGATCCGGAAATTGGTGCCCAGGGCCTGGAAGTGGATATTGCCCTTGAGCAGCCGGCTGTTGACCAGGGCGGCGAAACCGAGGAAGAGCCGCGAGGCTTTCGGCGCCAGCACGAAACGCACGACCGACAGCGCCGAGGTTTTCAGGGTCTTGCCGAACAGGCGGCCGCTGGTGAACAGGAAATAGAGGAAGGCCTTGGCGCGATTCTCCAGGATGGGCGTGGTCTGCCACACCCGGTTGCGGTCCCGCACCACCCGGAGCAGCCGCTTCATCTCGCCGAAGCTGGCGAACTGGGTGGGAATGCGCCGGTCGGTATGGGGTTCATTGGCGAGGTAGTGAAACGGCAGGCCGTCGGTACTCATGCCCAGGTAGCCCTGGTCCAGGGCCTGGCCCAGCAGGGCTTCCATCTTTTTGAGTTCGGCCTCATCGGGCTCGCGGCTGATGCTGTCCTGCAGGCCCATCACCTCCACCCGCAGCATCGAATGGGGCACGAACACGCCGACGTTTGGGCCCAGCGGAATATCGGCGAAATGGTCGAGGTAGGCGCCGGTGTCGCTCCAGCTCACCGCGTCGACACACTTTTGCAGCACCGACTTGGGAATATTCTCCACCCGGGTGAAGCAATCGACGATGGGGTTCTGCTCCCCCTCCACCTGCTGGCCAAAACAGGTTCCCAGGCTGCAGTTGCCCACCAGCACCGTGGTGGTGCCGTGGCGGACGACTTCCGGCAGGCCCGGCTCCAGGTCCACCTCCAGGTCCAGGTGGGTGTGGATGTCCAGCAGCCCCGGCAGCAGCCACTTGCCCTCGCCCTCGATGACCCGGGCCGCCTCAGATAGCGGCAACGCCTGCCCGCGGGCGGCGACCCTGCCGTCCTTCAGGGCGATGTCCTGCTGCCGGGGCGGCCCGCCACTGCCATCGAAAACCAGCGCGTTGCGAATCAGGGTGTCCCAGGCGGGAGTGGTCATGGCGGTGTCCTCGAGGCTGCGGGAGCGGGTGCGGTTCGCAGCGTAGCAAGCAGTGGCATCACAAATCCAGTACTCGTAATCAAGCGTAAATCTGCATATGCTGGCGCAAAATTTGCAACCGGAGCACGCAATGAAATACCTCGGTGGCCTGGCACTCCTCGCCGGCATCCTCACCAGCGCCTACAGCACCGCCCAGGACGCGGTCCCGCCCGACCCGCGGGTGAAGCAGATCGTCGAAGAACTGGAGCTGCCGCGCTCGCCCACCGCCATGCGCGACAACCCGAACTGGCGCCCGCAGCGCATCGTGGCCAGTGTGCCAGCGGGCGTGGCGCAGCAGATGCCGGAGGTGGAGGCGCTGCTGCGCCGCAGCGCCGGCGCCGCGGAACTTGTGATCGACACATCCAACAATATGGTGCCCAGCGCCGAAATGCTGGCGGGGGCCGATGCCTACATCGGGCTGTGTACCCAGGCCGCCCTGGCAAACGCCTCGCCGCGCCTGTTGTGGGTACACAGTTACACCGCGGGCATCGAGGAATGCGCCGGGTTGCCGCCGGAGCAACTCCAGGGCCGGGTGTTCACCAACAGCAAGCGGCTGGCGAGCCCGGCCATTGCGGAGCACGCCATGGCCATGCTGCTGTCCCTGTCGACCGGCCTGCCCGCCTACCACCGGGCCCAGCTTGAAAACCGCTGGGACCGCTCCCGGGCGGCGGGAGCCAATTTCGGGGAGTTGCGGGGCAAGACCCTGCTGGTGGTTGGCCTGGGTGGTGTCGGTACGGAGATCGCCTGGCGCGCCAACAGCCTGGGCATGACCGTGGTCGCCACCCGCAGTTCCTCCCGGGAAGGGCCCGACTTCCTGGATTACATAGGCCTGCCCGAAGAACTGCCCCTGCTCGCGAGCCGGGCGGACGTGGTGGTCAACGCCCTGCCCCTCACCCCCCAGACCACCGGGATTTTTGACAAGGCGTTCTTCGACAACATGAAACCCGGCTCAATCTTCATCAGCGTCGGCCGGGGCCGCAGCACGGTGACCGACGCGCTGGTCGCCGCACTGGACTCGGGCAAACTCTACGGCGCGGGCCTGGATGTCACCGACCCCTCGCCCCTGCCCGCGGACAGCCCCCTGTGGCAGATGAACAACGTGATCATCACTCCCCATGTCGCCGCGGCCAGCAGGTCCAGCATGCAGCGCACGGCCATCATCGCAGCGGAAAACCTGCGCCGTTACGTGGATGGCGGCAACCTGCTCAACGTGGTGAACATGCAGGCGGGCTACTAGCCCACGCAAATGAGCGCGATCGCCTTCGACAACAGCTACGCGCGCTTGCCGGAGCGGTTTTTCTCGCGCCGGCTGCCCACCCCGGTGGCGCAGCCCGGCCCGATCCGGGTCAACCACGCGCTGGCGCAGCTGCTGGGCATCGATCCGCTCTGGCTGGAATCCCCCGCCGGCACCGCCGTGCTGGCCGGCAACGCCATCGCCCCCGGCAGCGACCCGATTGCCACGGTGTACGCCGGCCACCAGTTCGGCAGTTACAACCCGCAACTGGGGGACGGCCGCGCCATCCTGCTGGGTGAGGTCATCGGCGCGGACGGCATGCGCTACGACATCCAGCTCAAGGGCTCCGGCCCCACGCCCTACTCTCGCGGCGGCGACGGCCGCGCGCCCCTGGGCGCGGTGCTGCGCGAATACATCGTCAGCGAGGCGATGCACACCCTGGGGCTGCCGACGACCCGCGCCCTGGCCGCGGTCAGCACCGGGGAGCAGGTCGTGCGGGACAGTTTCCTGCCGGGCGCGGTGCTGACCCGGGTGGCCCGCAGCCACATCCGCATCGGTACCTTCCAGTTTTTCGCGGCGCGCCGCGATACCGACGCGCTGGCGCTGCTGGTGGCGCATGCGCTGGAGCGCCACTACCCCCGGGCAGACGGCAGGGACAACCCCGCCCTGGCCCTGTTGCAGGAGATGATCGGCGCCCAGGCTGCGCTGGTAGCCCGCTGGCAGTTGCTGGGCTTCATCCACGGGGTGATGAACACCGACAATATGCTGCTGTCGGGAGAGACCATCGACTACGGGCCCTGCGCCTTCATGGACGAGTTTCACCCGCAACAGGTGTTCAGTTCCATCGATCACGCCGGGCGCTACGCCTATGGCAACCAGCCCGCGATCGCCCACTGGAACCTGGCGGCGCTGGCCCAGGCCCTGCTGCCGGTGCTGCACGAGGACCAGGAACAGGCGGTTGCCCTGGCCCAGTCGGCGGTCGATACCTTCCCCGAGCGCTTCACCGCGGCCTATCGCCAGGGCCTGGCCCGCAAGCTGGGGCTGGCGGCGTTTAGCGAGGCCGACCAGGCGCTGGCGGACGAGCTGTTCCAGTTGATGGCAGAGCAGCGACTGGACTTCACATTGACTTTTCGCCGGCTGGGCGACCTCGCGGACCCGGCGGGAGGGGGCGGCGGCAGCAGCGTCGAGGCGCTGTTCGAAATGCCCGACCCGCTACTGCCCTGGCTGGCGCGCTGGCGCGCGCGGCTGGCGCAGGAGCATACCCCGGCGGCCGAACGGCAGGCCGGCATGTACACGGCCAACCCGGTTTTCATCCCGCGCAACCACCTGGTGGAGGAAGCCCTGCAGGCGGCCACAGGCGCAGGGGATTTCAGCCCCTTCCACACCCTGGTGGATGTGCTGGCGCGGCCGTTCAGCTACGACCCGGAGCTGGCGCGCTTCGCCACGCCGCCCCGGCCGGAGCAGGTGGTGCACCAGACCTTCTGCGGCACCTGAGCCGGCTACCGGGCAGCTCCGGTCGTGATTTTTTTCCATTTACGTATGAATCCACCCCTGCCCCCATAACGGAAAATCATTTCCGGTGCCAGCGGGTGTATTCCCAGCCGGCACAATGCACCCCCCAAAACAACCGCATACAGGCGACGCAAGCGCCGGCTCCAGGTTTTCCCCAACTCTCGCTCTCGAACTTCCATGGAGGCTGTGATTTCCTCGACGAAGTCGTCTTTCGCCATCAGTCCAAAGACATGCTCGTGTTCAGAGAACGGCCGGTACCGGTATGATCCCTTTCTGGCCCCGCTGTAAAGCGCCACCAGAGAAATCGCCTCACTGCGGACTATGCGCTTGCCCAGCCTGAATGCCCGAAACAACCACTCCTGGGACGGGGTTACGATGGTTTGGTTCTCAAGGCGCCAGAAGCCGACTTCCAGCGCCGTACTTTTCAGCATGAACCAGCAGGATGCAATGTACCAGCGACCGGGATGGTATTCTGAATCGCTAAATACAGATCCACCGTTATTTACCACGAGCTCCGCCGCCGGGCACTGCGACTGAAACGGCTCGATGACTGCATACCTGGCGCAAATGATATCCGGGCTTCGCTGCCGCATTTCGCGAACCATGGTCTCAAGATGATGCCGCAGAAACATATCATCCTGATTGAGGAAGCAAAGATACTGGCCACTGGCCATGTTTACCCCGAAATTATTCGGGGTCGCCTGCTGTCCGCTATTTGTTTCGAGGTTGTAAAACCGGATTCTTGGGTCGTCGAATTCGGCCACTACCTGCTCAGTGTCATCGGTACAATGATCGCCGACCACGATCAACTCCCAGTCCGGCAGCGTCGACTGCAGTACACTTTCTATGGCGAACCGTAACAGGTGACTGGCGTTGTAGGTCGCCGTTACGATGCTGACAAGCGGGTGCCCGGGTGGTTCCGGTTTTGGCACAAGCGTTTGTTCACGGATTTTTGACGCCATGGGCGGGAACATCAGCTACCCAGAATGCGGTTCGTGACTTCCCTGGCCAGCCAG
>JBFZEF010000102.1:0-4349 GCA_041307045.1 Halioglobus sp. | reverse complement strand
CGGTAATCGCTGTTGTGTTGCTGGCGCATGACGCAGGAATAGGCCACCGCGTCCCCCAGCGCACCGATACCGATCTGCAGGGTGCCGCCGTCTGGCACCAGGGTGCTGGCATGCAGGGCGGTGGCGTAGTCCTGCAGCGGCACCGCGGCATTGGGCACGGCGAACAGGGTCTTGTCATACTGCGGGTTGCGCACCAGCAGGTCGAAGCTGCCGACCCCGATCTCGGCGTCGTTTTCCATGTAAGGAAGGTCGGGGTGGACCTGGCCGATGGCAACGCAGGTCCTGCCGGAGTCCTGGTACATCTGCATCAGTTCGATCCCGGTATCGGGGTTGCAGGACAGGCTCACCGAGAGGCCCTCCGGGGTATCCCGCGCTGCCACCAGCTGCACCAGCACATTGGCGCCGGCATCGAACATGTCGCGGGCGATGTGGGTGTAATTGCTGGAGATGTAATTGCGCTGGGCCGAGGGCACATTCTTCATCGACCCGGCTTTGAAATAGAGTTCGGTCACCTGGATATTGGGAGGAAGCGTATCGCTGCGCACGGGCTCGACAAAAGCCAACTCCTCGTAGTCACCAAACAGACGCTCCAGGATCGGGCCCGAAAGGCTGGCCTGCAGTCCCGTGCCCAAGGGGGGCTTTTCAAGGCACAGCGCGGTATAGATATGCAGGGAAATTCCGGGGTCGGAGATGGCGCGGCGGTAAAAGGCGTTCATCAACTGCACCGGCTTTCCAAGGCCCAGGGGCGCCATCAACACCAGTTGCTTGCCGACCCTGGCGATAGCCCGATCGACACACTCCTCCACCGTCGCCACTACATCTGTCATCACTGCCTCCTGTTGGATGCGTCACACACCCGTTATGGTTGTTTGAGGGAAGGTTGATACTACCGGCCGGGTTTCCGGCGCGCCTTGATTCTGCTCAAAGCCGGCGCTGATCGCCGCAGGCCCGGGCGAGCGCGGCTACCAGCCAAATCCGCTGCGTTGGGGAAACAGGCCGAAAATACCACCGGTATGCATGAACACGATATCGAGCGTGCCGGCAAAACGCCCCGCGTCGATTTCCGCCAGCATACCCAGGAAAGCCTTGCCGGTGTACACCGGGTCGAGCACCAGCCCCTCCAGCGCCGCCAACTGCGCAATCAGGCTGAACACCTCCGGGCCGGCGATGCCATAGCCCTCGCCCACGTGACCGTCCAACACGAGGGGCTGGATATCCACCGCGGGGGCCTGCGGGTAACGCCGCTGCCAGTCCGCCGCATCGGCCTTGACCTTGTTGAGAAAATACGCCTCGTCGTCACAAACATTGACGCCCCATACCGTGGCGGGCAGCCCGTGCACGGCAACCCCGAGGCTGAGCCCCGCCTGGGTGCCGCCGGATCCCGAGGCCGTCACTATATGCGCACGCTCTATCCGCTGGGCCGCGAAGTCCGCCGCGAGTTCCTCGCAGGCGGCGATATAGCCCCAGGCGCCGATCCCGTCGCTGCCGCCGGTGGGTATCGCCAGCGCCCTGCGACCCTGGCTGGCATAGTGCTGCTGCCAGTGAAGGAACAGGTGGTCGATCTCCGCCACGTACTGCCGCTTCGGATAACAGCTCACCGCGGCGCCGGCCAGGCGGTCAAGAAGTAAGTTGCCATCCGGCAGCGCTGGCGCTTCCCCCCGCAGCAGCAGATGCACGCCGAGCCCGAGCTGTGCCCCGGCAAATGCCGTGGCGCGACAGTGGTTGCTCTGCAGGCCGCCGCAGGTAATCAGCGTATCAAAGCCGTTGTCGATGGCGTGCGCGGTGATGAACTCCAGCTTGCGCACCTTGTTGCCGCCCAGCGTACACCCGGTCAGGTCATCGCGCTTCACCCACAGGCGGTGGCCGCGCCCCCACCGGGCGGAGGCGCGCTCGAGGTATTGCAGCGGGGTGGGTGTGCGGGCCAGGCCTATCCTGCGCGGGTAGTCGATGCCCATCCGGGCCGCCCCCGGGTGGCGCTAGCCTATGGACTTCAGGGTGCCCTTGGGGAGCACCGCGTGGACGTGGATGCGCTGGAACTTCAGATCGACGTTGTTGGCGACATTCAGCACCATGTAATTGTCATCCAGCGAGCTGACTTTGCCCAGGATACCGGAAGAGGTCACCACCTCATCGCCCTTGCTGAGGCCGGCAACCAGCTGCTGGTGCTCTTTCTGCCGCTTGCGCTGGGGGCGGATCGCGATGAAATAGAACAGGGCGAACAGACCCACCAGGAACACGATCTGGAACATCTCCCCGCCGGGGGCGGGAGCCCCGGCCGCCTGGGCGTGGGCGCTGGCAATAAACAAGCTCATTGAATATATCCTGTGCGTGGATGGACTCCGCAGGGGAGCATGGAAAACGCGGCTAATGTACAAGGTTTCCCCGGCGCTCGCAATTCACGAACTGCATTGCGAACGGCGTCGCGAACCGCGTCAGGAACTGCTCCGGGCGGGGTGTCCCCGGGGTTCAGCCCGAGAGCGTGATATCGTACTCCATGATCTGCGGCGCATGATCGGAAAACTGCTCGCCGGTGTATATGCTTGCCGCGCTCACTGCCGCGGCAAGACCCGGCGTAATCACCTGGTAATCCAGGCGCCACCCCACGTTTTTCGCTCGCGCCTGGCCACGATTCGACCACCAGGTATACTGCTCCGGCGCCTGGTTCACCAGGCGGAACGAATCGATGTAACCCAGTTCGTCATATAACAGGTCCAGCCAGGCGCGCTCCTCCGGCAGAAAGCCGGAATTCTTCTGGTTGGCCCGCCAGTTCTTCAGGTCGATTGCCTTGTGGCAGATATTCCAGTCGGCGCAGATGATGTACTCCCGCCGCTTGCGCCGCAGCGCGCGCAGGTGCTCGAGCAAGGCTTCCATGAAACGGTACTTCTTCTGTTGCGCCTCCTCGCTGCTCGAACCCGACGGCAGGTAGAGGGAGATCACGCTGACGCCACTGAAGTCGGCCTGCAGGTAGCGCCCCTCGGAGTCTGCCGGCTCCCAGCCGAGCGCACAGCTCACGCCCCGCGGTTTGACCCGGCTGTACAGTGCCGTGCCGCTATAGCCGGGTTTGACTGCGTCATTGTAAAAGCAGTGATAGCCGGCGGGGTGGAACAGCGGGTCCGCCAGCTGGTGGCGCTGGGCCTTGGTCTCCTGGATGCAGACCACGTCGGCCTGCTCGCGCTGCAGCCAGTCGAAGAACCCCTTGCTGGCCGCCGAGCGGATCCCATTGGTGTTGCAGGTGATGACCCTGGTCATGGTGGCGATTCACTCCTGGTGGCAGCGCAGTGTAGCACCGGGCCGCACCGATTATTGTCAGCGCAGGCTCCTTTGCTATTATGTAAGTCATAATTATAAAAGCGCAGCGGAGTCAATTTGTGAATTCAGCGGATACTGACCAGGTTCACCAAAGCCCGACCCGACACCTGTCCAACACTCTGGCGAGAGTTCTGCGGGAGTTGTCGCGGGACTTCGATCGCCAGGTCACCCGCCGCCTGCGGGAGCGAGGGCACAGCGATATCAGCCTGTCCCACCAGGTAGTTTTTGCCAATATGGGCCTGGGGCGCAGCCGGGTGACCGAACTGGCAGAGAGCGCCCATATCACCCAGCAGGCCATGGGCAAGACCCTGCGCGAACTGGAGAAGCTCGGTTACATCGAGCGGTTTATCGATGAGGCGGACCGCCGCGCCCGGGCAATCCGGCTCACGCCCAGGGGGACGCAACTGGTGGAGGACGCCGTCGCCAGCGCCGAGGAGGTGAGGCGTGAGTACGCGGCCAAGATCGGCCGCGCCGAGCTGGATGAGCTGGATGCGCGCATGCGCGACGCGGCTATCCGGCTGGAGCTGGATTACCTGCCGCCGGATTGGGCGCGGGATCGCGCCGCCAATACTAGAAAGCCATAAAATCCGGCGTATTGAACACCCAGCTCTTCTCCTCCTCGCGGCGACAGATACGCCAGCCATCGGCAGTGCGCCGGTACTGGTCCAGGTACCACAAGCCAAGGAAGAACACCTGTTTGCCCCCTCCCGGCAGCGCCATCTCCATGGGATTGAAGCACATCACGCGGCCGCTCGCGGTATCCCCGGCGAGTTCGACCTGGACATTGGCATTGAGGTGCTGTGTGTTCGGGAATAACCCGGCAGTCAGCGACGCCTGGAGGAAGGCCAGGGTCTGCTCCAGGTCGCCCACGCCGCCGCCGAACGCGCTGTAGTCCACGTGCACATCCGCGGTGAATATCGTGCGCAGCGCCTCGAACTGCTTGCTGTCGATTACCTGGGCGTAGCGATAGACCAGGTCCTGGATTTCAAAACGATCTGACAGTTCCTGCTGCGAGAGCATGGCTGACTCCTTATGTGGGT
>JBFZEF010000101.1:0-8101 GCA_041307045.1 Halioglobus sp. | reverse complement strand
CCCCAGACGTCATACTGGGAATCCGCATCTTCCGTGTAGGGCAGGATTTGCGGATGCGTCGCCAGCGCATGGTAGGACTCGATAAAGGCCTCCCAGCCGACCTTCCAGTTGCAGGGAATAACCTTTTCCACGTGTATCATTTTGTAACCGTTTTCCGGTTTCCAGCGCTGGAAGTGGCTGGGCAGCACGCCGAGGTAGTCCTGCAGCGACGGGGCCTCGAGGTCCATATTGATGAATACCCAGCCACCCCAGGTATCAACCTGCACTTGGGGGAGGCCAAATTCGTCCTCCTTGATGTGGGGAAAGTCCCACTTACAGGGCGCCCATTTGAAGTCGCCCTCGAGGCTCCAGGTAAACGCGTGATAGGGACATCGAAACTTTTCATAATTGCCGTTTTGGTCGACCAGTTGCCGGCCACGGTGCAAGCACGCGTTCTGGAACGCCTTCAGCTTGCCGGCCGCGGTGCGAGTGACGATGATCGAGAAGCGGGTGATGTCGTAGACATGCGTATCACCCGTTTCCGCCAATTCGGTTTCCCGGCACACCGCCTGCCATGTGCGGCGCCACACGTGTTCCACTTCTTTTTCGTGGAATTCGCGTGAGAGGTAGCGATCCACCGACAGATTGGCGGACCCCAGGTAGGGGTTGGTGTTTTCCCGCAAACAGTCGGGTACTGGGTTGACCTCTTTGTCCAAAAGGTCCTGGTAGGAGGGTCCCGGCGAGCGCGCCAGATGATGGGCCCCGGATTGCGCCTGCTTCTTGCCTGCCATGGTTGGTATTCTCCAGATTTTTCCGATCAGACTGCTGACTTCTTGCCCTGGGCCCAGCGCTGCGCTGCACTCATGGAAGGCAGCTGCGATTCATCACCATCTGCGGACTATTGGGGTGAGCTGTACAGCCAGAATCATACGATCTGATTCCGAATAAAAACAGGACTGACTGTTTTGGATCTAACGAATACTGATCCAGATCAAGGTTTCCTGAATGTGCGTGAAGTACCGGCAGGAGATGGGCTGGGGGCGATAAGAAGACACGACGGCACGAATGCAATTGCACGCCCGGACCCGGCACCGGTCACGACAAGCCGGCACCCGCTTAACTTATCAAGTCGTATTGCGTTTGTAGCGCGCCGCGCGGTCGTAGACCGCGTCGTCCCGGCGCGCGCCAACGAGGCCGTTCGGGGCAAGCTGAAAGTAAGGATCGTTACAGGGACGGGTGTGGCTCCAGTCCACCCGCTCTGAACGATAGGCGAACTTCCACACGCCGCCTCGCCGCTCGTAGCGGTCGAGATAGCGGCCCGCGATGATCGCGTCTTCGAAACCGTCCTGCCCGCCGATCTTGTGGTAGGCATTGAAGTAGACTTCGCCAAACGCCTCTTCTCCTTCCACGTCTATGAGGATATTGCCGACAAAGTGGTGATTGGCCGCGTGGGTCGCCAGCGCATCCATGCAATAGTCGACGAAAGCGTGGGCGCTGCCATTCACAAAGCCGTATTCACACCACGCGTCGTCGTGAAACAGCGAGCGCATCAGGTCTGCATCCCAACGATCGAGGCCACGCATATAAAGGTAGACCAGCTCGGTGATATCCTGCTTCGCTATCAGGCTATCGAGTGTATTGGCCATAGCGGGTTCCTCAGTAGGTCGGTAGTAGGGCGTATGCCGGATCCTGGCGATTGCGGGCGCCCTTCGCGAGGGCTCCAAATGCATCGCCGCTGCGCTCGTCCTGCACGTCCAGGCGCAGGCTCCAGTCCATGATTACCTGGCGATGGATGATCTTCCAGCACCCGTTGCGCAATTCCAACCGGTCGAGGTAGCGGCCCGCAAAGGCCAGTTCCTGTTCGGCGCCATGCAACAGGTGGCGGGCGTAGACATAGGTTTCAGCACTTGCGCGATCTGCTTCCAGCACGATGAATACCTGTCCCAACAGGTGTTGGGTAAGCTCATAGGCACCCGCCAGGGCCGGGCCGACCAGGTCGGCGAACTGGTGGGCCTTGCCCCGGAAACTGCCGTAATCCACCTCCGCCTCCGGCCAATAGGCACTTTTCAACAGCCCGGCCTCGTTGCGATCAAGCCCTCGGCTGTGGGTTGCCAGCACCTCGCGTATCGCCTCCCTGTGGGCGAGTTCCGCTGACGTTGGTACGACACCGATATTTGCGCTCATATTGTTGTTTCCCAGCTGAATCTTTTAATCGCTTGCCATTTGGCCGTTAATAACGACAAATGCAAAAAAAACCGTCCATTTTGACTGTATTATTAGACACCCGCCAGGCCAGATCAGCAATGCCGGTTTGACGAGTTTGTCGAGGTTTACAACAACGACAGGCCGCGCCACGCGTTGACTGCGCGCTATCCAGGGGAAGTGATGGACATCGCCCAGGGTCTACCTTCCGCCTCGGGAGCCCGAATACCGTTTCCATTTGGCGCCTATCTGGATTTTCCCCTATCCTATGATGACAATTTGAAACTTAAGGAGGGTCGTTGTGCTGCCAATTTACCATCGCCCGGGCACCGTGGCGCGAGGATCCGGCTATGGAAAGTGAGCATGCCAAAACGATAAAGCAGCTCACCGGCGTGTGGCGGTTGCTGTCGTCCGAATTCAGGACCTCCAATGGAGATGTACTCTACCCATTGGGAGAGGATGCCGTGGGGCAGGCAATTTTCACCGAGTCAGGTTATATGTCGGGACAACTGATGCGGCAAAACCGTCCACTGTTCGCTTCCGGTGACCAGGCCTCGGGTACGGACGAGGAGTTCAGGGCGGCTATGCAGGGCTATATCGCGTATTACGGACCTTGCGAGGTGGATGTGGATAACAAGACTATTACCACCATCGTCGAGGGCAGCCTGTTTCCAGGCTGGGTGGGCGGGAAACAGCTGAGATACTACGAACTTTACGGCGATCAACTGGTATTGAGGACACCTCCGATAAGTTATGGCGACATCGAAATTACCGGGGTGTTAACCTGGGAGCGGAGGTAGCTGGCGTGAATGTAGGCTTTATCGGTCTGGGCATGATGGGCAACCCCATGGCCCGGAACCTGCTGAAAGCCGGGCACAAGCTGGTGGTTTTCGACCTGAATCCGGAGGCGGTGCAAAAGTGCGCTGACCGGGGCGCAACGGTGGCTACCGCCCTGCCGGACATGGCGTCATGTCGTATTATTTTTATTATCGTCAACACCGGTGCGCAACTGAACGAGGTTCTGTTCGGCGATAACGGCCTGGTGGCGAGCCTGGCCGATGGCAACAAACGAATCATCGTCGTGATGTCTACAATTTCACCGATGCTTATCAAGGCTATCCAGCAGCGTATCAGTAACAGTGATATTACCCTGGTGGACGCCCCGGTTAGCGGCGGGCCCATCATTGCTGAGCTGGGTCAGCTCAGCTTCATGATCGGGGGTGCCGACAGCGAATCCATGAAAGTGTTGCGGCCCTACCTGGAGGCGATGGGAAAAGACATATTCACAGTTGACGGGCTCGGGAGCGGGCTGGCAGTCAAATTGATCAACAACATTGTCGCCCTCGGGAACGCCTACGTATTTACCGAGGCACTGGCTATAGGCGCAGAGGCCAACCTCGATATCGAACGGGTCGTAGAGATTATGTCCGCCAGCTCCGGCAAAAACTGGTGTACCGACAACTGGGAAATGTACAAGGCGTTCCTGGGCCTGATCCTGGCTGAACCCTCCTTTCAGCAAACGGCTGAGAAAGATATCGATACGGCCATAGAATGGTCGGCAGATCTGGGACTCGATATCCCGACGCTGCAACACGTGCGCGCCATCGTAAAATTATCAGCAGGGATTCCCGATCAACTCAAGGCAACGCTTTTTTCGACCGACAACGAAAACGCGTAAGAATTCAGAAGGGGCCTTTTTGGCCACGCGCTTGATGCAGCGGCCACCTACGGTGATGAGCTTGCCTGAAGGCATCTGATTGTGGCGTGCCTCACTGTCTTGCATCCAAGTGCCCACGCATGCAAAGTGCAAGCATGCCCATACAAATCACTATCAGGAACGTCCCCGAGGAAGTCAGGGATAAACTTGCGTCCCGCGCGGCCCTGCGGCATCAATCCATGCAGGAATATCTGCGTGGTGAACTGGAACGCATCGCTTCCCGGCCTTCCGTGGAGACCTGGCTGGCGACCGTGCGTGAGCGAAAAGCCGCCGAGGGCACCCGAATCCCTGCAGGGAAGATTATGAATGCCAGAGATGCAGATCGTAAATGACGATTGCTATAGATGCTTCGGTGATTGTCGCGGCGTTGGTCGACACTGGTAGGGACGGCATCTGGGTGAATCGCTAATTGCCTGCGTAAACCGCTGGAGTCTGCCACCCATTCCACGTGAAGCCTGCCACCCGGACCGGGGCAAAGCGGCCACCCATCGGAGCGTAGCGACGCGAGGTGGTTTTTATACTGGGCCGACTGACAATACCAAAAGAAAAAGTTAAACCAACGGTATAGATCCAGCGGAACCCGGCTGACAGAGGGGCAGGACGTAAGCAGAATCAACATCATCAAATCTTCGCTCAACCACCCAGTGACTGCCTACTGGCCTAGCACGCTGTATAGTCGGTTACCTTTGAAACGAACCTGCGGAAGTCGGGTAACGACTTTTGGCATATCGCGAAAACGATTTCCCAGTTAATCGCGTCATAATTGTGTACCGCTACATTTCTGAAGCCGACAGCTTTTCTCATGGCCTCACTGGTAGGGTTTGATATGGCGCCGATTTTACCCAGCACTACAAAGACCTCCCCCATCGTCGCAGGAGCAGTCTGTTCTGTTTCACTGATGATGTGGCTCCCGATATCGACACAAAGCTGGACGGCCCGGGTGAGATTCAGAACAAGAATATCCTGGATATCCTGGTCGGCAACAAGCTGGTCCGCGTTCACAGGGGTTTTTTCAGCCACGCGACTGATGCAGCGGCGCAATGATTCTACTTTCTGCGCTAGGACCTAGCCTATCCACACTGCCCGCCTGTCGTCCAGAATCCGCTGTTGCAGCGGTACAAAATCCGCAGCATTCACCAGGTGACGAGTGAGTAAACGGGCGTAGGTCGAACTATCTCCGAGCAGCCGAACGCCTTTCAAAGCCTGTCCCAGGACCGGCTCCGCCGCATCATACAAATCAACGATATCAACCGGGCGCCCCAGTTGGAGGCCAATAGTCTCCATCAGCTCGAGCTTCAGGGACGCCGATATGGGACCATCTGCCAACAATCCCAAATCAATGTCGCTATCAGGCCCCGCCTCGCCCGTTGCCTGCGAGCCAAGCAGCAGAGCCAATCTGAGCTGCGCAAAGCCACCCAGAAGTCGTGCCAACTCTCTCTCAATAGTATCCACGTTCGTATTGCAACTCGTGATCCCTGTGCACAGACAGCCCCCTGCCAGAGAACCGGTCGGTTGGCACACTGCGTCGAACGAGAGATATCGAAGGGCTTACTGAAAATGCTGCACTATTAGCACTCGTCACTAACACGTGTGGTGTTCATTGCCAAACATATCACAGCCCCAAAACGCCTCTGGCGTGAAACTTTACAGGGTGGCTTGGCGGGTTACCGGAATACTCTGCGTGACGGGATGCGCGGCCCCTATATCACCCACTTCTTGGAGAAGTCGAACGCGGCTGCGTAAGTCTTTGATTTGATTGGCGCGCCTGGCACGATTCGAACGTGCGACCGCCTGGTTCGTAGCCAGGTACTCTATCCAGCTGAGCTACAGGCGCGGTGAGGGCCGGTACTATAAGGACGAAGGCATAGTGAGTCAATAGTTTGCTCAATCGCCCAGCCAACTCTCCAGGTAGGGCATCAGCTCCGATAACAGGGGCTCGACACCGTTGGCCCGTACCTCGGCCAGCACGGAATCCACGGTCCAGACACTGTAATCCTCGCCTATGAGCGGCTGGTTGTCGTCATAGTTGATGTCGAGCACGATGGCCTTGAAGTCGCCCTCCCTATTGCTCCAGGGTGACCAGGGTGGCTGGCTGCCGCCATTGGGGTCGCCCTGGCGGATGAAACTGCCCCAGTAATCGACCATCACTGCGGCCATGGCCTCGCGGCTGGCAGCGTTGTCGGGCGTGTATAACAGATTTTTGTACTCGTCGATGAGGAAGGTATCCCAATTGCCGAACATGAACGGAATCTCGGCGCCGTGATGGGCGCCGCCCGTGGCACCAAGATTCAGGGGAAGCGGGCTGTTACCTTCGCCATTGGGCGAGCCCCAGTTAAAGCGGTAGACATAGATGTCGGGATAGTCATCCAGAGCGCGCAAGCGGGTCGCGATACTATCGGCGGCGGTTACCCGCCACAGGTCGCTTACGTAGCGACCGACCACTTCCCGCAGTTCATCACTGGCGTCGGGCATCACGTTGTAGCCAAGCGGGTTAGTGTAGAGCTTGAACTCGTCTTTGTTGGTGCCGATCAGCAGGGGCACCTTGCCGGGAAACTCGCCACTGGCGAACAGGTCATAACCCGCTGCCGGAATGACATGGCCATCGCCAAAAATGGCCGGTGTGCCGGGGTTGTTGCTGATGATGTCCTGTGCGCTCTTGCCGCGCAGGTAGGCCGCCATTTCGGCGGAGGACCGCGGTCGCTCGGTAACGCCTTCCAGGGCCATCAACACATCGACCAACCTGGATGCGGCATCGGCCGCAATGGCAGTGCTGGTAACGCTCCCGCCGGCGCTTTGCACGATGGCCTTCTGGAACAGGCCGCTGGCCTGCTCACTCAGCATCAGGGAGAGAATATCGGCGCCGCCGGCCGATTCGCCGGCGGCGGTCACATTGTCAGGGTCGCCGCCAAATGCGCTGACATTGTCCTGTACCCAGCGCAGCGCGGCGATGAGATCCAGGGTACCGAAGTTGCCTGAGTTATCGTTACTGTCGCCATCCTGCAGGGGCGGGTAGTAGAGCCAGCCGAGGGGGCCCAGCCGGTACTGGACAGTCACCACCACGATGTTCGCGGCGGCGGCCAGGTTAGCGCCATTGAATACCGGCCAGTTGGTCGCGCCGCTTCTGTTGGCGCCACCGTGTATCCACACCATCACCGGCAGGTCCCGCTCCTGGCTCCGGGGGCGCCAGACGTTGAGGTACAAGCAGTCTTCCGCTCCGACGTACCGACCAAAAAAATTGAATTGCGGGCACTCTGGCGGCAACGCCTGCACCGCTAGGGTATCCGTCCAGGGAGTCACCTCCCGCGGTGCCTTCCAGCGCAACTCCCCCACCGGCGCCGCGGCGTAGGGCACGCCAAGCCATGCCCATGTGTCGGCGCGGTCAGAGGCCTGACCCATGATCGGGCCGTTGGGCAGCGCGACAGACTCCTCCAGCGGCGCCAGCGCAGGACCCACCACCGGGGGATAATTGTTGCCGTCTGAGCAGGCCGCCAGCAGCGTGACGCAGAGGAACAGGATCGAGCGATTCAGCATAAAGGATTACCTTGTAATGGTGTAAAACGGCTCAGGACGGATGCCGCAGCACGCCGCCGCCGACCGCGCCGCGGTGGGGCGTATCCAGCAGCACCCCGGGGTTCATCATGCCGGTGGGGTCCAGCGCCTGGCGGGCGCCGGCGAAGGCCCGCCGAAACAGCGGCGGTACCTGCAGGTCGTAGCCCAGGGGGCGATGATCGCGTCCCACGGCGTGGTGATGGGTCACTGTGCCGCCCAGGCTGGTCACCGCCTCGTTGGCCGCCAGCTTTATGGTGCGCCAGCGATCCAGCATGGCGCCCATATCACCGGTCTTGCTGCCCATGCAGTAAAGGGTGAAATACGGCGCCGGGCCGTCGGGATACACATGGGTGAAGCGGCAGCTGAGCATCGGCTCGGCGCCACTGACCTCCTTCAGCACCCTGCCCACCCGCTCCCGCACGCCGGCGTAGAAAGCGTCGAACCGGTCCCAGGTGATGGCGGTTTCAAAGGTGTCCAGGATCAGGCCCGCCGGGGTGAGGTAATTGCGGTAGTAGGGCGCCCGCAGGAACTGGTTGCGCCAGTCGCCCGCGGCGCCCCTGCGGTGCTCGCCCTCTTCCTGCGCTGCCACCGCGGCGGTTGTCATGGAACGCTCGACACTGGCCTGGTCCCAGCGGCCGCCATGGTCGGCCACCA
>JBFZEF010000100.1:0-5175 GCA_041307045.1 Halioglobus sp. | reverse complement strand
CGCAAGCGGTAGGGCGCCACGTTCTGCAGCCTGACCTGGGTGACGATGCCGAAGGCGCCCAGTGACACCCGCGCCGCCTGGAACAACTCGGGATTGCGCTGCCGGTCGCAGTCCACCAGCTCCCCGCGGGCATCCACCAGCTGCAGGCCTTCGATAAACGTCGACATACAGCCGATGTCCGCGCCGGTGCCGTGGGTGGCCGTGGCAAAACACCCGGCCAGGGTCTGCTCGTCGATATCCGGCATATTGACCAGGGCCTGGCCCACCTGCTCCAGCGGTGCGCCGACATCCCCGAGCCGAGTGCCGGCCCAGAGCGTTGCGTGTAGTGATTGCCGATCATGGGATATGAGGCCGCTCATGCGCGACAGGGATACGATGGTGCCCTCGGTGGGCACCAGCGCTGTAAACGAGTGACCAGCGCCCACTGCCCGGATCGGGCCCTTGGCAGAGGCGATAAGTTCCTGCAGTTCGGCCAAGGAAGCCGGCGCCAACCGCGCCGCTGGAAAGCACTGCTGTGAGCCCGACCAGTTGCGCCAGGGCAAACGCCTTTCGGGGTTCAAAGCGGGCGGGGACGCACCGGTTGGCTGCGCCCGCAGTTTTACCCCCACCGCCGCGGCAACCAGCGCTGCAAGCATGTCCCGGCGGTTGAGCACCGCCCTACTCCCCCGTCGCCATGAAGCGGGTGAGGGCCTCGAACTGGGCGGCATCACAGTCCATGCACAGCCCGAAGGGTGGCATGCCGCCGAAACCGTTCACGACACTCTCCACCAGTGCAGCCATACCCTTGGCCATACGCGGCTCCCAGGCCGCCCGGTCTCCAGTGAGAGGTGCGCCGGTGGCCGCCACCGTGTGGCAGCTGGCGCAGCTGCGCTGGTAAATGGCAGCGAGCGCCGGGTCCTGCGGTTGCAGGCTGCGACTGGCCGCCTCGGCCGCGGGCGCATCGCCAGGGCCATCACCGCAGCCGTGTAGTGCGACCAGGCAAAGTGCCAACAGGGCAAGCCGGGTCAATCGGTCAGTACGCATACGCCGTCTCCACTCAATTTCAATTGCCACAGCCGGGATCGCAGCTGGCAGCGCAAAGAGGCCGACACTATAAAGTCCTCACCCGGCTGTCAACGCATTCGGCTAGCGCAGGCCTGCTCGCGCCACCAGTTATCCAGCATCGCCCCGATGCTGTTGGGCACGACCAGGTGCGCGGCGTACCAGGTGTGCAGGCAGCGAATCCGGGTGTAATCGGCGATGCCGCCGATGCCCTTGTGGTTCAGCACCTCGCCAAATCCCAGCGCCTGCAGGCGCTGCAGGATCGCTGCGGGAATATGACTGGCGCGCAGCGCAATATGCGCCTGGTGATCCGCCCGCATCTGCCCCTGCAGTTCGGGGTCCGCATCGACCTGGCGCTGGAACTGCCTGATCAGGCCTCCCGCCTCGGCCTGGTCGATGCGGTAGGACAGGTCCCGGTCCACCAGCCAGAAGAGTGTCGGGAAAGGTTTGTCGTCAACCAGCGAGGCGACCCGGATGACCATGGGCACACCGTCCTCTGCCATTACGGCAACAGCCTGCAGGCCACGCGGTTGCCGGCCGAGCAGGGCCGTCACCCGGGCGAGTTCTTCTGCGCTTATCGTCAAAACATCCGGTCCCGGCGGCTGATACCGCGCGAATTTTACGCCAAACCAACAGTGGCTGACGAATTTCCGGTATTTGACAAAGCCCGGTTGAAACTCTAGAGTCCCGCCCGAACCAGGTGCCCACCGCGGGTATTGCAGCGCCAGCTGCAAGCGCCGCTGGGTGGGTTAAATGGGAAGTGTGGTAGGCCCCTGGCCAATCCACCGCTGCCCCCGCAACGGTATACAGTCCCCGACTGTGAGCCCGATACCTGCCTGGCGATACGCAACGATGAAGCGGAGGGCTTCACCCACGGTTGCCCCATGCCCGAGTGCGTGGCGTTTCCCGGACTCCTCCCTCATTGCCGCTTTTGTATGGCTCTTGAGGATCTCCCATGGTTAATTGCTCTGGTACAGCACCCGTTGGGCGCCCTGCCCTGCTGGCATTTGCCCTGTGCGCTTGCCATGGTGCGCTGGCGGCAACCGACCTGGAGGAGATAATCATCACCTCCTCCCGTGTACCCATGCCCCTGCGCGAGGTGGGAACGTCGATCTCCGTTGTCACTCAGGAGGAAATCAAGCAACTCGGCTTCGCCTCACTGTACGACGTGCTGCGCACCCAGCCCGGGGTTGCGGTCTCCAACACCGGCGGCAACGGCAGCGCTGCCACCCTGCGCATACGCGGGGAAGAAGGCTATCGCACCCTGGTGTTGCTGGATGGTATCGACATCTCCGACACCTCCGGGCCCCAGGTCAGCCCGCGCTTCGAGCAGCTGCTCAGTTCCGCTGTGCAGCGGGTCGAAATCCTGCGCGGGCCACAGGGCCTGATGTATGGCGCGGATGCCGGCGGCGTGGTCAATATATCCACCATCGCACCCACCCAGGGCCTCGGCGGTGAAGTCAGTGCCGAGGGCGGGCGCTACGGCAGCTCGCAATTGGCGGGAAACGTGGGCGGCGGCAACGACACCGTGGATTTCAACCTGTCAGTCGCGGATTTCCAGACCGACGGCTTCAACGCCCGCGACACCGACACGGTGCTCCAGGATGACGATGGCTACGACAACACCACGGCAACCGGCCGGGTGGGTTACAAGGTTTCGGAGGAGCTGCGCCTGAGCCTGGTCGGGCGCACCGTTGAGGGCGATAACCGGTTCGACGACTGCTTCACGGTGGACACCTTCGAGCCTACCGACCGCTGCCGTGACGACTACGAGCAGCAGGTCTGGCGCGCAGCAGCGGATTACGAGGCCGGCCGCTTCAGCCACCAGCTCGCCTATAACGGCAACGACACGGACCGCGAGTTCTACTCCGCCGGCGAATCGAGCTTCAGGGCCAAAGGTGAACTGCAACGCACCGGCTACCTCGGTAATTTCAGCCACAGCGATGCACTGCGCCTGGTCTACGGCGTCGACCTGGAGCAGGAGTCCCTTGACGATGGCACGACTGATGTCAGCCGCAACCAGGATGGCTATTACGTCGAGTACCAGGGTGGCTTCGGCGAGCGCGTGTTCGTCACCGCGGGCACCCGCTACGACGACAACGACGACTTCGGCTCCCACACCTCCTCCCGGGTGAGCGCGGCCTGGTTGTTTCCCCTGGCCGGCGGAGAGCTCAAGCTGAAGAGCGCATATGGCACGGGTTTCAGGGCTCCCAGCCTGTTCGAAGTTGCCTACAACGCCGGTGACTTCGCCTTCCCGCCTGCTTCCGACACCACCTTGAAGGAAGAAGAGAGCAGTGGCTATGATGCCGGCCTGTCCTGGCTGGACGCCTCCGGCCTCTACCTGGAGGCGGTGTATTTTGACCAGAAGGTCGAGGACGAAATCTACTTCGATCTCACCGACTCTTCCGGTTACCTGCAGCGCCGCGGCGACACCGATTCCAGCGGCGTGGAACTGTCTGCTGACTGGCCGGTGATCGCAACACTTTCCCTCAGTGCCAACTACACCTACAACGATACCGCAACCAGCACCGGCGGCAGCCGCCCTTACCGGCCGCAGCACCTGGCCAATCTGGGCATCAACTGGCGCACGCTGGCACAGCGGCTGACGCTGGGCGCGAACCTGCGCCTGTCCGAGGACGCGCAGGACATAGACGGCTCGCAACTGGACGATTACCAGGTGCTGGGGCTCAACGCCAGTTACCAGTTGACGCAGGCGTTGCAGTTGTACGGCCGGGTGGAAAACGCACTGGATGAGGACTACCAGGAGGTTCCCACCTACAATACCAGCGGGGCCGCCGGTTACGCCGGGGTGAGATACACCTTCTAGGACAATGGTAATGAAACCAGCCGGCAAAGACGCCAAGCACAAGGCGGCCATGCAAAAGCAGAAGGCCAGCGTGGACGCAAGTATCGCCGCGGCGGAGCTCGAGCGCGGTGTCGCCATCCTGCTCACCGGCGACGGCAAGGGCAAGTCCAGCTCCGCATTCGGCATGGTGATGCGCGCACTGGGTTATGGCCAGAAGGTGGGCGTGGTCCAGTTCATCAAGGGTGTGCAGCTCTCGGGGGAAGAGATTTACCTGAAGCAGCAGTGCCCGCAGGTGGCGTTTTACCAGATGGGAACGGGCTTCACCTGGGACACCCAGGATCGCAGCGGCGATATTGCCGCCGCCGAGCGCACCTGGGCGGTTGCCAAACCCATGTTGCAGGACCCGGCCTTCGACCTGGTGGTGCTGGATGAACTCACCTACATGATCGCCTTCAAATACCTGCCCGAGGAGGAGATCCTCGAGGCCATCCGCAATCGCCCCCCGGGCCAGAGCGTGGTGGTCACCGGGCGCGGCGGCGGCAAGGCGCTACAGGAGATCATGGATACCGTGTCCGAGGTGAAAGAGATCAAGCACGCCTATCGCGCGGGCATCAAGGCGCGCAGGGGCGTGGATTATTAACCAGCGCCGCCGCGGCGCCGGCCTGCTGCTGGCGGGACTGTGCCTGGCCCTGCCCCTGTGTATCCTGCTCGGCCTTGCCAGCGGCGCCGTCCCCCTCGGGGCCGCGGACATCCTCGCCGGGCTGCACGCCACGCTCGCCGGCGCGCCGCCCGACCAGGCCGCCCTGATTGTCGGCCAGCTGCGCCTGCCGCGGGTGCTGCTGGCGGTGCTGATGGGGGCGATCCTGGGCATGAGTGGCGCCGCGACCCAGGGCCTGTTCCGCAACCCCCTGGCCGACCCCTCCCTGATCGGCGTCACTGCCGGGGCCTCCCTGGGTGCGGCCCTGGTGATCGTGTTGGGTGGGAACCTGCTGCAGGGATACACCGCCCTGACCGCGGTCTCCATCGGCGCTTTCGCCGGGGGCGCAGTGGCCGTGCTCTTCGTGTACCGCCTGGCGACCTCCTCCAGCGGCACCTCGGTCGCCACCATGCTGCTGGCCGGCATCGCCATCACCGCCCTGGCCGGCGCGGTGGGCAGCCTGCTGGAGTTCCATGCCGACAATGACATGCTGCGGCGCATCTCCCTGTGGAAAATGGGCGGGATGGACGGGGCCAACTACCCGCGGCTGCTGCTGGCGGGTCTGGTCGGCGCCGCCCTGCTGCTCGCCCTGCCCCGTTACGCCGGTCCCCTGAATGCGCTGCTGCTGGGC
>JBFZEF010000099.1:0-26797 GCA_041307045.1 Halioglobus sp. | reverse complement strand
TCCCAGGTTTACGTCCCGGCCCAGCAGGCGGAAAGCTGCTCCAGCAGCTGGTCCACCTGCGAGTCGGTGTGGGCGGCGCTGAGGGTGATGCGCAGGCGGGAGGTGCCCGCCGGGACGGTGGGCGGCCGTATTGCACTGATCAGCAGCCCGCGTTGCCGCAGCCGCTCACTCAGCCCCAGCGCCGCCGCCGCATCTCCCACCGGCAGGGGCTGGATGGCACTGTCCGACGCCAGCAGCGGCAGGCCCAGCTCCGCGGCGCCGCGGCGAAAGCGGCGGATCAAATGGCCGAGGTGCTCCCGGCGCCAGGATTCCTCCTGCACCAGGCGCAGCGATTCCAGGCTGGCGCCCGCTACCGCCGGCGGCAGCGCGGTGGTGTAGATGTAGCTGCGGGCCTGCTGGATCAGCGTCTCGATCAGCAGCTCACTGCCCGCCACAAATGCGCCGGCAGTGCCCAGCGCCTTGCCCAGGGTGGCCATCAGCACTGGCACCGCCGCGTGGTCCAGACCAGCGGCCTCGGTGCTGCCGGCCCCGCGCTCACCCAGCACCCCGAAGCCATGGGCATCGTCCACCATCAGCCAGGCATCATGCCTGGCACAGGCGGCGGCCAGTTCCCCCAGCGGC
Organism: Halioglobus sp.; assembly: GCA_041307045.1. Taxonomy (GTDB): domain Bacteria; phylum Pseudomonadota; class Gammaproteobacteria; order Pseudomonadales; family Halieaceae; genus JARRPM01. Next base: position 26,176 of record JBFZEF010000099.1, on the reverse strand, counting down.
GCGGTGTCTCCATCCATGCTGAACACGCCGTCGGTCACCACCAGCTGCACGCCGTCGGTCCGGGCAAGCTTGCGCTCCAGCGCGGCGGCGTCGCAGTGCGTAAAGCGCTGGAAACGGGCGCCGCTGTGCAAGCCGCCGTCGAGCAGGGACGCGTGGTTGAGTCGATCCTCCAACACCTGGTCGCCGCGCTGCAGCAGGCTGGTGAGAATACCGGTGTTGGCCATATAACCACTGGAAAAGAGCAGGGCGCGGGGCCGGCCGGTGAACTCCGCCAGCGCCTCCTCCAGCTGCTGGTGCAGGGCGCTGTGGCCGCAGACCAGGTGGGAGGCGCCACTGCCCACGCCATAGTCGGCAGCCGCCCGCTGGAAAGCCGCGACCACCCGGGGATGGGCTGCCAGGCCGAGATAATCGTTGCTGCAGAAGTTGAGATACTGCCTGTCGCCCAGCTGGACGATCGGCCCCTGGGCGCAGTCCAGAGTCAGGCGCCGGCGGTAGAGGTTCTGCTGCCGGCGCAACGCAAGGCCGGCGCCCAGGCGATCGGCGAGAACCCCCACGGCTGCGGCCTAGCGAACGCCCTGCGCGCTGGCGTCGTAGAACTGCGGGTGGGGCGCCGTGGGCGCCCGCTCCACCTGGCGCTGCTCGGGTTCAATACCCAGCCGCGCAAACAGCGCCATGTCCTTGTTGGCCAGAGGGTTGGGCGTGGTGAGCAGTTTGTCGCCGTAGAAGATGGAGTTCGCACCCGCAAAGTAGGCCAGGGCGTGCATTTGCTCGTTCATTTCTTCTCGCCCCGCGGAGAGGCGGACGTGCGAGGCCGGCATCACGATGCGCGCCACGGCGATCGTGCGCAGGAACTCGAAGGGGTCCAGGTTCACCTGGTCCGCCAGCGGTGTGCCCTTCACCCGCACCAGCATGTTCACCGGCACACTCTCCGGATGCTGCGGCAGGTTGGCCAGCTGCTGCAACAGGCCGTCCCGGTCACCTGCCTGCTCGCCCATGCCCACGATGCCGCCGCTGCAGACCTTCATACCGGCCTCGCGCACATGGGCCAGGGTCTCCAGGCGGTCCTGGTAGGTGCGCGTGGTAATGATCTCGCCGTAGAACTCCGGGGAGGTATCGAGATTGTGGTTGTAATAGTCGAGCCCGGCCTGCGCCAGTTCCCGCGCCTGGTCCGCGCTCAACATGCCCAGGGTCATGCAGCTTTCCAGTCCCAGTTCGCGCACGCCCTTTACCATGGCCACCACATAGGGCATATCCCGCTGCTTGGGTGAACGCCAGGCGGCGCCCATGCAGAACCGGGTGGCACCGCTGTCGCGGGCGGCACGCGCCTGCTCCAGCACCTTCTCCACCTCCATCAACTTCTCCGCCTCCAGCCCCGTGTCATAGCGGGTGCTCTGGGGGCAGTAGGCGCAGTCCTCAGGGCAGGCGCCGGTTTTGATGGAAAGCAAAGTGCTTACCTGGACCTGGTTCGGGTCAAAATAGCGGCGATGAATACTGTGCGCGCGAAACAACAAGTCATTGAACGGCAGGGCGAAGAGGGCCTCCACTTCCTGACGGGACCAGTCATGCCGGATATCGCCCCGCTGGGGGTCGAGTACGGCGGGCGCAGCGGTGGCGGCTGGGGACATATAACACCTGGGAGAGCGGGCTGGGGAAGGTGTTTCATGATAGCGCCGGGCATTGGCCTGTCAACCGGGGGCAAGACTGATGGTTAACAATGCCCTGGCCCACGTACTCGAAGGCCTGTTCCCGGCACACTGCAGCCTGTGCGGCCTGCGCAGCCATCGCCCCATGCCCCTGTGCGACCCCTGTGCGCGCGACTTGCAGGCCAATCTCAGCTGTTGTTATCGCTGCGCGATTCCGCTGCCTGCAGGGTCCGCGACCGGCACCGTGTGCGGCCAGTGCCTGCAGGCGCCACCGCCGTTCCAGAGGGCAATCGCCCCGTGGCTGTACTGCGAGCGGCTGGCCTACCTGATCCGGCGCTGGAAGTTTCAGGGGGAGAGGCGGTTGACCCCCCTGCTGGCATGGCTCTGGCTGCGGCAGCTTGACCAGGCCCCCGCCGTGGACGCGCTGGTACCCGTGCCCCTGCACTGGCGACGCCTGCTGCGGCGGGGTTTCAACCAGTCCGGGTTACTGGCCGGCCAGCTGCGCGCCCAGGCGCCGGCGCTGTGCCAGGCCAGGCTGGACCAACGCTCCATCCGCCGCAATCGCCACACCGCCGCCCAGTCGGGCATGGGCGCCGCCGCCCGCGCCGCCAACCTGCGCGCCGCCTTTACAGCGAGAAATCGCTATGACAACCTGCGGGTCGCCATTATCGACGATGTCATGACCACCGGCGCTACCGCGACCGCCATGGCCGCGGCCCTGCGCGATGCCGGCGCCAGCCACATCGAGCTGTGGTGCCTGGCGCGAACCCCGGCCCCGCAGGGCTGAATCGGGATGGCCAAACTTCCACTCAGCGGAATCCTCGATGCACTATCTCCTGCTGTTCCTGTTGCTGCTGCCGGGCTGCGGATCCGCCGCCGGGGCTGACTCGGGGGCACCGCTGCGCATAGCGGTGGCGGCCAATTTCCGCGCCACACTGCAACAGGCCAGTGAGCTGTTCGAGCAGGAGACCGGTTTGCAGGTGGTTCTCAGCTCGGGATCCAGCGGCGTGCTGCACACCCAGATCGTGCACGGTGCGCCCTTTGACCTGTTTTTTTCCGCCGACCGGAAAGCCGCCTGGAAGCTGGCGCAAGCTGCGGGCGGGAACGCTGCCGGGGAGCCGTTCTGCTATGCCCGTGGCAGGCTGGTGCTGGCGGGCGGCAATGGCGAGCTGGCGCAACTGGGCGACCCTGCCCTGAGTGTGGCCATCGCCAACCCCGCCACCGCCCCCTACGGGGAGGCGGCAATGGCGGTCCTGGCGCGGCCGGAGTTTGCCGCGGGCAGCGCTCGCAAGCTGGTGCGCGGCGCGAATGTGGTCCAGGCCTACCAGTTCTGGCGCAGCGGCGCGACCGAGCTGGCGCTGCTGCCCAGCTCGATCGCGCCCCGGGCGACGCTGGTTCCCGCGGCCTGGCACCAGCCGCTGGACCAGTTCGCCATCGCCCTCACCCCGGTCGCCGCCAACCCCGCCCTGGCCCGCTACCTCAACTGGATCAGAAGTGATACGGTGCGCACACTTATCCTGGATGCGGGCTACGAACCTTGCCCTTGAGTGCCGCCGAGCTGGATGCGATTTACCTGACCATCGCCCTGGCCACCATCACCACAGTGCTGTTGCTGCTGCTGGGCACACCACTGGCCTGGTGGCTCTCCCGCCAAAAAGCCAATTGGTCGGCACTGGTGGAAGCTCTGGTGGCAATGCCGCTCATTCTGCCGCCCACCGTGCTGGGCTTTTACCTGCTGCTGCTGTTCGCGCCCGACACCGCCCTGGGTTCCGCCTGGGAGCGACTGACCGGCACCCGGCTGGCCTTCAGCTTCAGTGCCCTGGTGATCGGCTCGGTGGTGTATTCCCTGCCCTTCGTCGTGCAGCCGCTGCAGGCCGCCTTCCAGCGCGTGCCGCAGAACCTGCTGAATGTCGCCGCGACCCTGGGCGCGGGCCCGTTTGACCAATTTCGCTCGGTGGTCCTGCCCCTGACGCGGCGCAGTTTCGTCACCGCTGCCAGCCTGGGCTTTGCCCACACCGTGGGGGAGTTCGGCGTGGTGCTGATGATCGGCGGCAATATTCCCGGGGAAACCCAGGTGCTGTCCATCGCCCTGTACGACTACGTGGAATCCCTGCAGTTCGCCGAGGCCCACCGCCTGGCTGGGGGCCTGGTGGTGTTTTCCCTGGTCCTGCTGTTCCTGCTCTACCGCCGCGACCGGCAGGAAAGCTGGCGGGTACAGGCATGAACGGCCTCAGCCTGCGCCTGGACTGCCCGGGCGAAAATGACTTCCGCCTGCAGCTCGACTGCCAGTTGCCCGGCACCGGTATCACGGCCATCTACGGCCCCAGCGGCAGCGGCAAGAGCACCCTGCTCGACTGCGTGGCCGGCCTGCGCCAGGCCGCGACCGGCAGCCTGGTAAGCTTTCGCGACGAACGCTGGCTGGCGCCGGATGCGTTTGTACCGCCCTGGCAACGCCGCGTGGCCTACGTGTTCCAGGACGCGCGCCTGTTCCCGCACCTGAACGTGCAGCAGAACCTCGACTTTGCGGCCTCGCGCCGGGCCGACGACAGCGGCGCATCGATGCCACAGGTGATCAACGCCCTGGCGCTGGAGGACCTGCTGCAGCGCGAGCCTGCGGGCCTGTCCGCGGGCCAGAAGCAGCGCGTGGCCATCGGCCGCGCCCTGCTGTCAGCGCCGCAGCTGCTGCTGCTGGATGAGCCCGTGGCCAATCTCGACCATGCCGCTGCCCACCAGTGCCTGGCCTGCCTGCAACAGCTGGCCCGGCAACTCGACCTGCCCATGCTGTATGTCAGCCATGACATCGAGGAGGTGAGCCAGCTGGCCGATCACCTGGTACTGCTGGAGCAGGGCAGGCTCGTCGACCGCGGCCCGCTGCTGGATCTGTGCGGCAGGCTGGACACCCGCCTGTCGCGCGAAGAGCAGGCCGCCGCCATCGTCCTGGGCACCGTGCTGCGCCACGACCCCGAGTACGGCCTCACCGAGCTGGAAGTAGAGGGGGAGATTCTGCTGGTGGGGCAGCAGCAGGCCCAGGGGCAGAGCCGCCGGCTGCGGATCCCCGCGCGCGACGTCAGCGTGTGCCGGCAACGACCGCTGGACAGCAGTATCCTCAACATTCTGCCCGTCACGCTGACCCAGCTCGAAGCGGACGGCGAGGCCAGGGTGATGCTGCGGCTCGCCCTTGGCGCCCAGTACCTGCTGGCGCGCATCACCCGAAAGTCCGCCAGCCGCCTGCAGCTGCAGGTGGGCGACCGGCTGTTTGCCCAGATCAAGAGCGCAGCCCTGTTGATGGAGTCAGCTGATCAGCATGAATGAACATCCCTACGACCGCCTGAAACCCGACATGGTGATCGACGCCGTGGAATCCGCCGGCTATCTCAGCGATGCGCGCCTGCTGGCGCTGAACAGCTATGAGAACCGGGTGTACCAGGTAGGTATTGAGGACGGCACGCCCCTGATCGCGAAATTTTATCGGCCCGAGCGCTGGAGCGATGCCCAGATTTTGGAGGAACATGCGTTCAGCCTGGAACTGCAGGCGGCGGACATTTCCGTGGTGGCACCGATGGTGGATAGCGCGGGCAGGACCCTGCACGAGTTCGAGGGGTTTCGCTTCGCACTGTTCCAGCGCCGCGGCGGCCACCCACCGGAACTGGATAATTTCGATAACCTGCTGGTACTGGGCAGGACCCTGGGGCGCATCCACGCGGTGGGCAGGGCCGGCAAGTTCAAGCATCGCCAGCAGATCAGCGTCGAGCGCATGCTGGCCCAGAGCCGGGAGTTCCTGCTGGAGGGTTTCATTCCGAAATCCCTGGTACCCGCCTACAGCACCCTGACCAGCGACCTGCTACAGACCGTGACAGCCATTTACGCCGAGGTGAAAGCCGGCGATATGATTCGCGTGCACGGGGACTGCCACGTGGGCAACATCCTGTGGCGGGATGACACGGCCCACTTCGTCGATCTCGACGATTGCTGCACGGCACCGGCGATACAGGACCTGTGGATGTTCCTCAGTGGCGAGCGGCCCTACCGCGAATTGCAACTGGCGGAATTGATCGAGGGTTATTCAGAATTCTGCGATTTCGATCCGCGCCAGCTGCGCTGGCTGGAGGCGCTGCGCACCCTGCGCCTGGCCCACTACGCGGCCTGGCTGGCGCGGCGCTGGAACGACCCCGCCTTCCCCCACAGCTTCACCTGGTTCAACACCGAGCGCTACTGGTCCGACCACGTCCTGGAGCTGCGCGAACAGATGTCGGCGCTGCAGGAGGAGCCGTTGCGAGTGCTGTAGAGCATCACCGGCGGGCGCCCGGGTAGACGACCGACCACAGCCAGCGCCACAGGCTGTTGCCCGCCAGCACCTGGCGGTCGACCGCATCGAAGAATTGCTCCAATCCGGCCGGGTCCCTGAAATAGTCCATGCGGGTGACGAAGCCCAGCGCCGGATCCAGCTGCTTGACCACCTTTGCCGGATTGCCCGCCACCACCACGTTGGCGGGAACATTCCTGGTCACCACCGCCCCGGCCGCCACCACGCTGTTAGCGCCGATGCTGACGCCCTTGAGCACCGTGGCGTGGTCGCCCAGCCAGACATTGTCGCCAATCGCCACCGGCATCACGCGCTCATCGCGCACCGTCCTGTCATGGATCGTGTGCCAGTCGGAGTCGGTGACATAGCTGCCGTTGGCCATCATTACGCCGTTGCCGATAGTGACCTCGTCGCTGGCACTGATACGCGAGCCGGGGCTCATGAGGACGCAGTCGCCGATGCGAACCCGGCCCTCGCCGTCCTTGCGGCCCCAGACGCCGATTTCAACCCGCTGGCCGGGTTCGGCGACCGCGGTAAAGCAGCGCCCGATCGTTATATTGGCGCCGGAAATGTGCACATACCAGGGCTTCATGATGTTGTGGTGAGGCCCCAGTGACAGGCATTCAGGGCGCAGGAAATACTCGGCATACCAGCGCCGGAACTTGAGGTAGCTCTTCTTGACCCAGTACGGTCGCAGATCCTGGCGCATGGCGCTTTCTCTCCGGGTGTGGATGTCGCTATTGTCGCGAGTTATCATCGCAGCGCCAGTCAGCAACAGCAAATGCGGCGCCCTCATTGCCCGGTGCCTGGCACCCGACCCCCGCAACCCGGGCCCGCGCAGGAAGGACCCACTCTTGCAGTCACCGTCACGTCGGCCCAGCAGCAACCAGTCGCAACTGCACCCGAAGCTGGCCGCCACCGTGCGCCGGCACCTCGCTGCGAGCCCACGCAAGCCCGTGGCGCCCCACAACCTCGCCGCTTTTGAGCTGCTGCTGGCAGAGCTGGCGGCGAGGCCGCGCCCGCTGGTACTGGACTCCTTCTGCGGCACCGGCCACAGCACCGCCTGGCTCGCCAGCCAGCACCCCGGGCATCTCGTGGTTGGGGTCGACAAGTCAGGCCACCGTCTCGCGCGGCACCCGCACGATCCCGCCGGCCAATACCTGCTGCTGCAGGCCGAATGCGAAGACCTGTGGCGGCTGTTGTCGGAGCGGGACATTGGGGTCGATCACCACTACCTGCTCTATCCCAACCCCTGGCCGAAGGCCAAACACCTGCAGCGCCGGGTGCATGGCAGTGCCGGCTTTTACTGGTTGCGACAACTGGCCGCCGCCACCCGGCCGGCGGGAGCCGCACCCGGCCATATCGAGCTGCGCAGCAACTGGCAGGTCTATGTCGAGGAGTTTGGCGTGGCGATGCACCTGGCAGGGTTCCCGGGCCGGGTGGCCCGCGTGCCACCCGATGCCGCCGACCTCACCCTGTTCGAGCGCAAGTATCGGGCCAGCGGCCACGCCCTGTGGGCCTATACCGGCCGCACCCTCGGCCTGCCACCGCGTGACGATGCAGGCCATCTGGGCTAAAGTGCCATATCGATACCGAGGTATTTTATGACGACTCCGATTGACGACCCCCTGTGGGAGCGTATTCGCCAGGAAACGGTCCGGCATGCCAGTGAGGAGCCGATGCTGGCCAGTTTCCTGCATGCAACGATTCTCAACCACGCCCAGCTGGAGGACGCCCTCAGTTTTCACCTGGCCAACCAGCTGGACAGCCCGACGGCCTCCTCGCTGCTGCTGCGCGATGTGATACTGGAAGCCTTCCAGAGCGATCCGGCGATACGCGCGGCGGTGCGTGCCGACCTGCAGGCGGTGCTGGACCGTGACTCAGCCTGCCACGAGCTGTACATCCCCTTCCTGTACTTCAAGGGGTTCCACGCCCTGCAGACCCAGCGGGTGGCCCACTGGCTCTGGCGACGGGGGCGGGAGTCACTGGCGCTGTTCTTCCAGAACCGCATGTCCACTACGTTCGGGGTGGATATCCACCCGGCCGCGCGCATGGGCAGCGGCATCATGCTCGACCACGCCACGGGTCTCGTGATCGGGGAAACGGCGGTGGTGGGCAACAACGTGTCCATCCTGCAGTCGGTGACGCTGGGCGGCACCGGCAAGGTCGAGGGCGACCGCCACCCGAAAATTGGCGACGGGGTGCTGATCAGTGCCGGCGCCAAGATCCTCGGCAATATCCGCGTGGGGGAAGGCGCCAAGGTCGGTGCCGGCAGCGTCGTGCTGGAAGATGTCCCGGCCCACACCACGGTAGCCGGGGTGCCGGCGAAGGTCGTCGGCCGGCCGGCTTCCGCTCAGCCGGCACTGGAGATGGACCACGATTTCTGCTGCGACGAGGCGGCGGCCAAAAAAACCGGCTGAAGCCTGTCAGGACGCCGCGGCGCCCGCCGCGTTAGCGGCCCCGGTCACCAGTGATACTGCGGGGACAGCTCCTGCACCGCCTCGACAAAGGCGGTGACGTGGTCGGGGTTGACCCCCGGCGTAATGCCGTGGCCCAGGTTGAACACATGGCCGCTGCCATGGCCGTACGCGGCGAGGATGGCCGCGACCTCCTCCCGAATCCGCGCCGGCGATGCCAACAGCATGCTGGGGTCCATATTGCCCTGCAAGGCCACCCTGTCACCAACCAGGCGGCGCGCGGTGCCGATATCCGTGGTCCAGTCGATGCCCACCGCCTGCGCGCCACTGTCAGCGATGGCGCCCAGCCACTGGCCCCCGCCCTTGGTGAAGACGATGACAGGCACCGGGCGACCCTCCGCCTCAGCCGGCAACCGGCTTATAACCCGCTGCATATAGGCCAGGGAAAACTCCAGGTAACCGGCGGCGCTCAGGCTGCCGCCCCAGGTATCGAATATCTGCACCGCCTGGGCGCCCGCCCGGATCTGGGCGGACAGGTAATCGGCCACGGCATCCGCCAGCAGGGTCAGCAAGCGATGCATCAGTGCCGGCTGGTCGTAGGCCATGGCCTTGACCCGGGCAAAATCCCGGGAGGAGCCGCCCTCCACCATGTAGGTGGCCAGGGTCCAGGGGCTGCCGGAAAAGCCGATCAGCGGCACCGCCCCGTTGAGCTCCCGGCGGATGGTGCGTACCGCCGCCATCACGTAGCCCAGGTCGTCTTCCGCAACGATCGGTTTGAGTGCCGCCAGGTCCGCCTCACTGCGCACGGTCCGGTGAAAGCGCGGCCCCTCGCCCTCCTCGAAGTACAGGCCCAGGCCCAGCGCGTCAGGTACCGTCAGGATGTCGGAAAACAGGATAGCCGCATCCATGGGATAGCGGCGCAGGGGCTGCAGGGTCACTTCGCACGCCAGTTCCGCATTCTTGCACAGGTCGAGGAAGGACCCGGCCTGCTGGCGGGTTGCCCGGTATTCCGGCAGGTAGCGCCCGGCCTGCCGCATCATCCAGACCGGGGTCCGATCCACGGGTTGCCGCAGCAGGGCGCGCAGGAATCGGTCGTTCTTCAGTTCACTCATAGCGCCCGGGCCTTGCAAAAGGTCGCCATTCTACACAGCTGCCCTGCGGCGGACAAACCCGCGAGGAACGTATCTCATCCGCCCGATCTATGGCTCTCCAGCAGAGAGACCAGTTCCCGCTCCGGAACGTCATCGACGATGCATGCCCTGCCGATGGCCTCCAGCAGCACCAGGCGCAGGCGCCCGTTCACCACTTTCTTGTCGCGCGCCATCAATTCAAGGAAAACGCCGGGGGCCATATCCGCCGGAGGGTCCACCGGCAACCCCGATGCCAGCAACAGCGAGCGCAGGCCCGCCACTTCCTCCGCGGGAATGAAGCCGCGACGGGCCGACAGTTCCAGCGCCAGCATCATACCCACAGCCACGGCCTCGCCGTGCAGCCAGAGGCCGTAGCCCTGGGCCGTTTCAATGGCGTGCCCGAAGGTGTGCCCGAGGTTCAGAATGGCCCTTATCCCGCCCTCGCGTTCATCGGCGGACACCACCTGCGCCTTGTTGCTGCAGCTGCGTTCGATCGCTTCAGCCAGGGCAGCCTCCTCCCTGGCGATCAGCTTGGGCATATGCTGCTGCAACCAGCGATAGAATGGCTCATCGCCGATCAGCCCATACTTGATGACCTCGGCCAATCCGGCCGCGAACTCTCGGGCGGGCAGCGTCTGCAGCGTATTGGTATCGATCAGTACCGCCCGCGGCTGGTAAAAAGCGCCGATCATGTTCTTGCCCAGGGGGTGGTTCACCGCGGTCTTGCCGCCTACCGACGAATCCACCTGGGCCAGCAGGGTGGTGGGCAGCTGCAGAAAATCGACACCCCGCTGGTAGCAGGCGGCCGCGAACCCGGTGATATCGCCCACAACCCCTCCGCCGAGGGCAACCATGGTTGTGCTGCGGTTGTGGCCCGCCGCCATTACCTGGTCGAAGATCTCACCCAGCGTCGCCAGGGTTTTGTACTGCTCACCATCGGGCAGAACGACCTCGGTCACCTGCAGGCCGGGTGGCAGCGCGGCCCTGACCCGCTCCATGTAGAGCGGGGCCACGGTTTCATTGCTCACGATCACCACCTGGGAACCGGTGATGTGGCCGGCCAGCAGCTGGGGATCGGCCAGCAGGCCACGGCCGATGTAGACGGGGTAGCTGCGCTCCCCCAACTCGACATGCAGTGTATGCATCAACAAAGACACCTGGAAACCTCGGCTTACACTCGGGAAGGGGCGATGATACCGCCAGGGCACCGCCGCTGTCTTTACTGCAGCTCCCGCACCAGGCGCTGGGCGACCGTCCTGGGACTACAGCCATCCGTTTCTATGATGTGATCGGCGATTTCCCGGTACAGCGGATCGCGGATCGCCATCAGGCTGCGCAGCACTGCCTCGGGATTGCCTGTTTGCAGCAGCGGGCGGCGCTGGTCGCGGCGGGTACGCCTGACCTGCTCATCCACGGTGGCGTGAAGATAGATAACAAAGCCCCTCGCAGCCAGGGCCTGGCGATTCTCGGGACGCATCACCACACCACCGCCGGTTGCCAGCACGATGTCGTCCCACAGGGTCATCTCCTCGACGACCTGCTGCTCCCGGTCCCGGAACCCCGGCTCCCCCTCCACATCGAAAATCCAGGGAATATCAGCGCCGGTGCGTTCCTCTATCTCGGTATCGGTGTCGGCAAAACGCAGCTTCAGGTGCTGAGCCAGGTACTTGCCAATAGTGGACTTGCCGGCCCCCATGGGGCCGACCAGAAATATCCTGCGAGGTGTCAACATCTTGCGTCGGGGTGGACCTAGTCGAGCAAGGTGTCAGCAAGGATGCGCGGGGTGATGAAGATCAGCGTCTCGGTCTTCTTGCTGGTGGTGGACTCATTGCGGAAGAAAGCGCCGATATAGGGCAGGTCACCAAAAAACGGTACCTTGTTGACCGATTCGATATCCTCGGTCTTGAACACGCCGCCCAAAACCACGGTCTCGCCATTGCCCACCAGCACCTGTGTGTTCAGCTGCGTCGTATCGATGGAGGGAATAAATCCACCCTGGCCGCTGGGTACCAGCTCACCGATAGAATCCTGGTTGACCTGCAGATCGAGCATGATGCGGTCATCGGGCGTGATATTGGGCGTGACATCCAGCGACAGCACCGCGTCCTTGAACGAGGTTGTGGTTTCGCCGCTGGCGGAAGATTCCTGGTAGGGTACTTCGGTACCGGACTTGATCGCCGCCTGCTGTTTGTCGCCGGTAATAACTTTTGGCTGTGAGACCACCTCACCTTGACCGGCCGCCTCCAGCGCAGACAATTCGGCGGTCAGGAACAGGTCACCGCTGGTAAAACCAACGGCAAAGCCACTGTTTCTGGTCACACCCAGATCAACCAGCAACGCACCGGGGTAATCGACCTGTGGCTGGGTGCCGTTAATCACCGACTGGTTGAGATTGACCACATTGTCGGTGTTACCGGACACGGAAGTGATATTGTCATTGTTGGTGTTCAGGTAGGCGCCGCCCCACTCGATGCCGAGGTTCTTGGTGGCGTCAGACTGGGCGATGACAATCCTCGCCTCGATCATCACCTGTCGGATCGGGATATCGACCAGTTCGATCAGGCCGCGAATCTCCGCCAGCTTGGGCGCGGTCTCGGTGATTATGATCGAGTTGGTACGCGGCTCAACTATAACCGAGCCCCTGGGGGATATCAGGCTGCCGCCCTCTTCCGATCCGGCCTGGAAAAGCTCTACCACGTTCGCGGCATTGGCATAGCGAATACGGACGAACTCCGACTGCAGCGGTGCAAGCTCGGCAATCTGCTTGTTCGCCTCGATCTGCTGGCGCTCGCGTTCGGCAATTTCCGCAGCGGGAGCGACCATCAGCACGTTACCGATCTGGCGCTTGTCCAGGCCCTTGGTCTTGAGCACCAGTTCCAGCGCCTGGTCCCAGGGTACGTTCTGCAGGCGCAGGGTTATACGGCCCTGCACAGTGTCGCTGGCCACGAGGTTAAGCTCGGTAAAATCGGCAATCAGCTGCAGGACCGCCCGAATCTCAATATCCTGGAAGTTGAGAGATATCAGGTCACCGACATAGGTAAACTCGTTCTTGCGCTCCTCTACCTCTTTCTTGGACAGCGGCTTGACGCTGAGCACATAGGTATTGTCTGTCTGGTAGGCAAGATAATCAAAATCACCGGTATTCTTCAGCGTCAGCGTCGCACCTCGCGCGCTGGTGTTGACATCGACACTGGTTACGGGCGTGGCAAAATCAGTGACATCATAGCGGCGCATCAGGCGCTCGGGGACGGTGGTGTCAACGAACTCTACCTTGATATCGCCGGCCTCGCTGAATACGTTGACATCGACTGAGGGGTCGGTCAGCTGCAGTGTAAGGCGGCCTTCGCCCTCCCCGGTGCGCTGGAACTGCAGGTCGGTAATTTCAGAGACGATATCTGCCACGGGCTCTATGCTTGTTGCCACCCTGTAGCGCTCAGCGACAGGCTTCATGTAATCGCCGCCCGATTCCTGGCCAACGATGACAAACAGGCTGTTGCCGTCCACGCGGGTCTCGAAAGGCACCACTTTCACGAGGTTTACCACCAGGCGAGTCCGGTCGCCGGACTCGAGCACTACCACGCCTGTGGCATTGCCATAGGGGAGCGAGAAGCGCTTCTGCTCCAGCGCGCTCCTGGTGTCGGGGAAGTCGATGGCAATGCGCGCGGGCTTCTCTATGGTGTAGGACTTCAGTTCCGGCGGTAAGCCATCGAAGTCGACGCGGATTTCGAATTTGCTTTCGGGTCGCGAACTGAATTCGATGTTCCTGATGGTCGAGGCGGCATTCGCCGCCCCCGCCATCAAGCTCACCACCAGCCCCACGACAGCCCCCAGCAGGCCTTTACCCATGCGCTCTTTTGTTTTCCCCACGGCCTTCTTCCCCAGATTTTGTATTTTACTTGACATGGCAACCACCCATGGCCCTGGCTTATACGCCACTTAGCTTGATTGTACGGGGGCGCTCCACCCATCCATCCTTGGTACCGTCACTCACGATTTCCACTACCGCCACGTAGGTATCGGTCATTTCGACAATTTTGCCGTGATGGCGGCCAAGGAAATTACCCACTTTCACCCGATGAACTCCCCCCTGGGGATCACCGATAAGGGTCCAGCTGACACCATCGCGCTCCAGTGTCCCCACCATGGTCAGTGAGTCGAAGGTAAACTGCTCGAGGAACTCCTTGGCCCTCGACTCATCGGGCTTGATCGCACTGATCGCCTGCAACTGGGCGATCTCACGAACCTCCACGGGGCGATCAAACGGGCTGCGCAAAGTGGTCGCGCTATAGGAGAATGCCTCATAGGCCTTAAATGTCGGTATGGGTGCTATGACCCCACCAGGTCGATCACGCTTGGAGGCCATAAACTCGTCGAGATCAGAAAAATTCTGGCGCGCGCAGGCGGATAACAGGATTCCCATGGACAATATTGCGCAAAGCGTGCGGGAAAAGCTGGTCATAGCTAGGCTTCCCCATCCTTGTAGCGATAAGTCTTCGCGATGATACTCATACCCAGATTGTTGGCGTCATCGCCTTTCGCGGTAATGGTGAAATCATGCAGCGTAACGATGCGCGGCAACCCCGCCATACCACTGATAAAAGCGCCCAGGTCGTGATAGGAGCCCGAGGCGCTGATGGCAATCGGCAACTCGACATAGAATTCCCGCGCAGCTTCCTTTTGCAGTTGGATGCTGGCGATTTCCAGCCCGTTCAGCAGCCCCTTGTTGGTGATGTCCTCCAGCAGGCCCGGTACCTCGGTATCACTGGGCAGCTGGCTTACAAGGGCGCCAAAGGACTCCTCCATCTCCACCATCTGCTGGCGATAGGCCTCGAGGTTGGCGGCCTGGAACGCCTTTTTCTCAAAGTCCTTTTTAAGCTCAAGCTCCTGCCCTTCCACCTGTGCCAACTGGGCCTGGAGATCCTTGATGTGATAGTAGTAGCCGCCCACGAGCACAGCGATCAGCAGCAGGCCCCAGATGGCTACCTTTACCACAACCGGCCATGAGCCGACGTTTTCGAAGTCGAGACTGGCGATGTCGAATTCGCGCAGTGAGCGTGTGATATCTTCAAGTGCCATCGCTCAACCCTCCCCTGACTTGATTTCCGCGTCGGGTGCCCGTATCTGCACCGTCAAGCTGAAAGTATTGGCCTGATCGCCGAATTCCGGCGCCGCTTTTACGGCTTCCAGGTTGGGGTTGGCCAGCCAATCCGAGGCGTCAAGGCGCCGCATCAGGCTGGATACCCTGTTATTGGACTCGGCTACACCGCGAATCGATATGGTTTGGTCCTTGGTTTGCAGGCTGGTGTAGAACACCCCGTCGGGTACGGTGCGAACGAGCTGGTCCAGCACCCGCACGATAATGGGTCTGTTGCCCTGCAACTCCTGGATTACGCGCATCCGGTCAAGCAGCTGGTTGCGCTTCTTCTGCAGTTCCTGGATCTCCGCCACCTGCTCGTCCAGCACCTTGATATTGTCCGTCAGGTACTGGTTGCGGGCCTTCTGATGCTGGATCTGGCCATCGACGATGCGGTCGCCCAGCGCCACGAGGCCAAGGCCAAGGGCGAGTACCAGCCCCACCGTAACCAGGAAATCCTTCTTGAGCTCCTGGCGCCGCTCCTCGCGCCATGGCAGTAGGTTAATCTGTGCCATTAGTTAAAGCTCCGTAAGGCCAGGCCACAGGCGATCATCATCGCCGGCGCATCGCTGCTGAGGGCCACGGCATTGACCTTGGGGGATACCGACATATTGGCAAAGGGATTCGCCACCGTCGCCGGCGTGCCCAACTTCTCCTGCACCAGCTCGGCGAGCCCCTCCATGGAGGACACGCCGCCGGCGAGAATAATGTAATCAACGTCGTTGTACTGGCTGGATGAAAAGAAGAACTGCAGCGAACGGGCCACCTGCTGCACCACCGCATCCTTGAAGGGTTCCAGTACCTCGGGCTCGTAGTCGTCCGGGAGACCACCCTGCTTCTTGGCAAGGCCGGCTTCCTCGAGGGGCAGGCCATAGCGGCGCATGATCTCGTCCGTCAGCTGCTTGCCGCCAAACAATTGCTCCCGGGTGTAGATCGTCTGCCCATTGTTGAGCACACTCAGGGTCGTCATGGTCGCGCCGATGTCCACTACCGCAACCGTGCTCTCTTCCTCCAGGTCCAGCTGGTGGCGGATGAGTGAAAATGCCCGCTCCATGGCGTACGCCTCGACGTCCATGATGCGGGGAATCAGTTCAGCGCTTTCAATGGCCTCCACCCGCGTGTCGATAGTCTCCCGGCGGCACGCTGCCAGCAATACCTCTACCATGTTGTCGCGCTCGGGGGAGGGGCCCTGAACCTCGAAGTCGATGGAGACTTCCTCCAGCGGGTAGGGAATGTACTGGTCGGCCTCGAGGGTGAGCTGGGTTTCCATCTCGTCCTCGCTCAGGCCCTGCGGCATATCGATCAATTTGGTGATAACAGACGAGCCGGCCACTGCGGCGGCCACGGTCTTGAGTTTGGTCCGGGACTGCGCCACAACGCTGCGGATGGCATTGGCTACACCATCCACGTCATTGACGTTCTTCTCGATAACCGCGTCCTGGGGCAAGGAGCTGACCGCATAACTCTCTACGCGATAGCGATCCCCAGTGAAGCTCAATTCAAGCAGCTTGACGGTCGTCGAGCTTACGTCCAGCCCGAGAACCGGCGTAGTTTTTCTTTTCCCAATTCGCCCGAACACGTGTTTTCCCTATCAGTATCACTAACTTAGGATATTTTTATGTGTAGCTACATTAATTGTTAGATATAGCACACTCCAAAATATATCCAAACCGAAAAAAAGCATATAATTACCAATACCGCAGGCCGTTCTCTCCATACAATTAACACAACCCACTGTTTGTAAAGGGATAAATGCGAATCCTTAGAGCGCTTTTACGCCTCACATTTTTTGGACTTTTTGGCGCTTTTTGGCTGTTCGCCGGGATCTATTTATACCTGAGCCCGAACCTGCCCGACGTCGCCACCCTGCGGGATGTGAAGCTCCAGACCCCGATGCGGGTTTATACCCGGGACGGTCATTTGATAGGCCAGTTTGGCGAGCAGAAGCGCTCGCCACTGCCTTTTGACGAGATCCCGCCGCAGTTCATCCAGGCCCTGCTCGCAGCCGAGGACGCGAACTACTTTCGCCACTCTGGCATTGATATCACGGGGCTGCTGCGAGCGGTCTCCGAGCTGGCCCTGACGGGAGAAAAGGGCTCCGGCGGCAGCACCCTGACCATGCAGGTGGCGCGCAACTATTTCCTGAGCTTCGAGCGCACCTTCATGCGCAAGTTCAACGAGATACTGCTGGCTATAGAGATCGAGCGGACCCTGGACAAGCGCGAGATTTTCGAGCTGTATTTCAACCGGGTCTTCCTCGGCCACCGCGCCTACGGTTTTGAGGCTGCGGCGCAGGTCTACTACGGCAAGAGCATCAAGGAGCTCGACCTTGCCCAGCACGCCATGCTGGCGGCCATTCCCAAGGCACCCTCCCGCAACAACCCGATCAGCGGCCCCGCCGCGAGCACCGAGCGGCGCAACTGGATCCTCGGTCGTATGCTCGATCTCGGTTACATCGACCAGGCTCGGTACAGCGCGGCCGTGGCGCAACCCGATAACGCGACTCACCACGGCGAACAGCTCAGTTTCGCGGCCCACTACGCTGCGGAGATGGCCCGCCAGGAAATGCTGGATCGGTTCGGTACCGCCGCCTACACCGATGGCTACCATGTCTTTACCACTATCGACAGCAAGCTGCAGCAGGTAGCGCGCCGCGCCGTGATAGATGGCCTGCTCGCCTATGACGACCGCCACGGCTACCGCGGGCCCGAGCAGAGACTGCCACCACGGGAAGTCGATCCTGACCAGGTCTGGCTCGATGCGCTGGCAGCCAGCCAGGTCATCGCCGACCTCCTGCCCGTGGTGGTCACCGAGGTAGCTGCGGACCGGGTGGCCATTTTGTTTGCAGACGGGACCCGCGATTCGGTGCTGTGGGAAAATGGCCTGCGCCAGGCCTCCCCCTACCTGAACGAGAGTGCGGTGGGGAGCAGGCCGGCCAACCCCGCTGAGTTCCTGGCCGTCGGTGACCTGATTCGCGTCAGGCGGGCGGAGGATGGCAGCTGGCACCTAAGCCAGGTACCAGACGTGCAAGCCGCACTGGTTTCGCTGCGCGCCGATGATGGCGCCATCATCAGCGTCATTGGCGGGCTCGGCTTCGAATTGAGCAAGTTCAACAGGGCCACCCAGGCGCTGCGCCAGCCGGGATCCAGCTTCAAGCCCTTCCTTTACAGCGCCGCCCTTGAATCGGGTTTCACAGCCGCCAGCATCATCAACGATGCGCCAATCGTGCTGGAGGATGTCTCCGCCGAGGACGGCATGTGGCGCCCTGAAAATGACGAGGGCAAGTTCTACGGCCCAACGCGGCTGCGCTGGGCCCTGACCAAATCCCGCAACCTGGTGTCGATCCGGCTGTTGCAACAACTGGGCGTGGACAAACTGCTCGACTACTTGACCCGCTTCGGCTTCGATACCTCGGAGTACCCCCGCAACCTGTCACTGGCGCTGGGCACCCAGGTGATGAGTGTACTGGATGTCGCCGGGGCTTATGCGGTAATTGCCAACGGGGGCTTCAGGGTCGAACCCTACCTGATCGAAAGGGTGGTGGATATGGAAGGCCAGGAACTTTACCGGGCCGCGCCGCTGACAGCCTGCCGCAGCTGCGAAGAGGCGCCGGCTGAGCCAACCCGGGAGCTCAGCATGGAGGAGATACTGGCAGGTGAAAGCGCCGGGACTGCCAACCTCCCGCCGGCGCCGCGCATCATGGATGCCGGGGTCAATTTCATCATCGACAGCATCCTGAAAGATGTCATCACCAAAGGCACCGGCCGCAAGGCTCTGGAGTTGAAGCGCAGCGATATCGCCGGCAAGACCGGAACCACCAATGGCCCCATGGATGTGTGGTTTTCGGGTTACAACCCCGAGGTGGTCACCACGACCTGGGTCGGTTTTGACAACTACACACCACTGGGTCGACGGGAGTTCGGTGGCACCGCCGCACTTCCCATATGGATCGGGTTTATGCGCGAGGCCCTGCGTGACACCCCCGAAATACAGCGCTCCGTCCCGCCGGGAATTGTCAGCGTCAGGATCGACAACGGGAGCTTCGAATATTTTCTCAAGGACACGCTGCCGGGCCAGCGGGGCCTGGATGGCGGCCCCGGCTCCGACAACCCGGCCAGCGAGGAGTTGGTAAAGGAAATTTTCTAGCCGCCCGCGCGGTGCGCGCGGGCTGGCGGGGACGGGAGAGAGGGGTAGGTGTCAGGGTAGGGCAGGCGGGCCACACCACTTTCCACCGCCGCCCGGGCCACTGCCGATGCCAGGCGAACCAGCAGCCTGTTGTCCATTGGCTTGGGAATAATATAGCCGGGCCCGAAGGACAGCGACTCCAGAGCGCAGGCTGCCAGAACCTCGGCGGGAACTGCTTCCCGCGCCAGCTCGCTCAAGGCATAGACCGCCGCGATTTTCATCGCTTCGTTGATGCACGAGGCGCGCACGTCCAGCGCGCCCCGGAATATGAAAGGGAATCCCAGCACATTGTTGACCTGGTTGGGATAGTCCGAACGCCCCGTGGCGATAATCACGTCATCGCGGGTTGCCAGCGCAATCTCGGGCCTGATTTCCGGGTCGGGATTCGAGCAGGCAAAGACAATTGGGCGAGCCGCCATCGACCGGAGCATCTGCGGATTCAGCAAATCCGCCCCTGACAGGCCGATAAACACGTCCGCACCGTCGACGGCGTCAGCCAGGCTGCGCTTGCTGGTCTGGTTGGCGAACTCCAGTTTGTACTCGTTGACGTCTTCCCGGCCGGCATAAACCACGCCGCGCCGGTCAAGCATGTAAATGTTGCTGCGCCTGGCGCCGAGACTGACCAGCAGGCGCATGCAGGCCACAGCAGCCGCTCCCGCCCCCAGGCAGGTGATGACCGCGTCCTCCAGCCGCTTGCCCTGCACTTCGAGCGCATTCAACAGGCCCGCGGCAGTGACAATCGCCGTACCGTGCTGGTCGTCGTGGAATATGGGTATATCACAGCGTCGCGACAGCGCCGCCTCTATCTCAAAGCACTCCGGCGCCTTGATATCCTCGAGGTTGATGCCGCCGAAAGTATCGGCAATGAGTGCCACCGTGTTGATGAATTCGGCAGAGTCCTCGGTATTCACCTCGATATCAATGGCGTTGATGCCGGCAAAACGCTTGAACAGCAGCGCCTTGCCCTCCATAACGGGTTTGCTGGCCAGCGCGCCCAGGTTGCCAAGACCGAGCACGGCGGTGCCATTGCTGATGACTGCAACCAGGTTGCCCTTACCCGTGTAACGGTAGGCATTTTCGCGGTCGCTGGCGATTTCACGGCAGGGCTCGGCCACACCCGGGCTGTAGGCGAGGGCCAGGTCCTGCTGGGTTTCAGCCGGTTTGCTGAGCTCCACGCTGATCTTGCCCGGAACCGGGTTCGAATGATAATCCAGCGCCGCCTGCTTGAAATCCTTGGGCATGAGTTTCACTTAAGGAAAAAGGTTGCAAAGAATATAGAAAAGGGCGGGCGGTAACAAGGGACCTTTATCGCAGGAACCTTTTTCGCGGGAACCCAGGCGGCGGCCACTGCGGGTGAAGCGCCCATAAAAAAGCCAGGCCCGGGGCCTGGCTCTGCTCGATCATTGTGCGGGCGCCCTGCGCCCTGACGGCTAGCGCTTGGCGCCGCGGCTGGCGAACCGCTTGTTGAACCGGTCCACACGACCGCCGGTGTCCATTACCTTCTGCTTGCCGGTGAAAAACGGGTGGCACTCAGAGCACACGTCGATGTGCAGGTCCTCGCACAGGGTCGAACGGGTCTCTACCTTGTTGCCGCAGCTGCAGGTTGCGGTAACGGCCGCGTACTTCGGATGGATATCTGCTTTCATACTATGGAGCTCCTCGTCAACGGCGCCGCCACCCGGTCGTTGCCGGGCACCGCACCAAAAAATAGCGGGGCATCTTACCAGACACGGGAACAGAAGCAATAGGCGCCTGTGAACATGCACCGGGACGGAGCTGGGCCGCTACTCACCCGCCTGTTTTGGTACACTGGCACCCCGCAACCCCCAGCCAGCCCGATTAAGGGGCAAGATGCCCGTTCTGCGCCTCGCCATCCCATCGCCGCTGCGTCGCCTGTTCGACTACCTGCCTCCCGTGGGGATGGGGGATGCCGAGGCCTTCGCACTGCGGCCGGGCCAGCGCCTGCTGGTGCCCTTCGGCCCCCGCCGCGTCACCGCCTACCTGGTCGCGACCAGCCGGGACAGCGAGCTGCCCCCCGCAACACTCAAACGCGCGGAGGCGTTACTGGATACCGAACCCCTGGTTCCTGCGACTCTGGTGCAACTGTGCGACTGGGCGGCCCGCTACTACCACCACCCGCCCGGGGAGGTTTTCGCCGCGGCCTTTGCGCCTGCCCTGCGGGAAGGAAAGCGACACCAGCCGGCCGGGGTGCCCGGCTGGCGACTGACGGCCCGGGGATCGGGCCTGCCGCCAGGTGCGCTGGCGCGGTCGCCGCGCCAGGCCGAGGCCCTGGCCCTGCTGCAGTCGGTCCCCGCTGCAGCCAGCGCGCTCTTCACCCAGCGAGGTATTTCAGCCGCGGTATTGCGCGAGCTGGGTGCGAAAGGCCTGGTGGAAAAATGCATCCTGCCGCTCTCGCCCGCTGCCGCCGCCAGCGACCCGGGCCTGGCGCTCAACCCGGAGCAGGCCACCGCTATGGCCGCCCTGCGGGCCGCCGGGGAGGGCTTCAGTTGCCACCTGCTTGAGGGCGTCACCGGCGCCGGCAAAACCGAGGTCTACCTGCAGCTGATCGCCGACTGCCTGGCCAGGGGCAGGCAGGCGCTGGTATTGATACCCGAAATCGGCCTGACCCCGCAGACCCTGGACCGCTTCAAGCGGCGCTTCGACGCCCAGATCGCAGTGCTCCACTCCGGCCTGGGGGATGCCGAGCGCTACCGCTCCTGGGAGGCGGCCCGGGACGGCAGCGCACATATCGTCATCGGCACCCGATCCGCCATCTTCACCCCCCTGCACGCCCCGGGCCTGGTTATCGTCGACGAGGAGCACGATGGCTCCTACAAGCAGCAGGACGGCTTTCGCTACTCCGCCCGGGATGTGGCGGTGAAGCGCGGCCAGTTGGAGGGGTGCCTGGTAGTCCTGGGCAGTGCCACGCCCTCCCTGGAGAGTATCCATAACGTGACTAGCGGCCGCTACCAGCTGCACCGCCTGCGCCAGCGGGCCGGCGCCAGCGTTCTGCCGACTCTCAGCACAATCGATCTGCGCCGCCAGGCGCTGCAGGCGGGGCTGAGTGGCACCCTGGTCGGCGCCATCGAGCAGCGGCTGGCGGCGCGACAGCAGGTGCTGTTGTTCCTGAACCGCCGCGGCTATGCCCCCACGCTCCAGTGCCACGATTGCGGCTGGGTGGCGGAATGCCACTCCTGCGACGCCAGGCTCACGGTACACCGCCGTCCCGGCCGGTTGCGCTGCCACCACTGCGGCGCCGTCGAGGCGCTGCCGCGGCAGTGCCCCCGGTGCCATAGCGGCCACCTGCTGACTGCCGGACTCGGCACCGAGCAGACCGAAGACTTCCTGCGCCAGCGTTTCGGCCAATGGCCGGTGTTCCGGGTCGACAGCGATTCAATGCAGGCCCGTCACGCCATGCGCGACCTGGTGGCCGAGATCAACCGCGGCGAGCCGGGAATCCTGCTGGGAACCCAGATGCTCACCAAGGGCCATCATTTCCCCGCGGTGGGGCTGGTGGCGGTCATCGACGCCGACGCCCTGCTGTTCAGCGCCGACTTTCGCGGCGAGGAGCGCATGGCCCAACTGTTGACCCAGGTGGCCGGGCGGGCCGGGCGGGCGGAACTGCCCGGCGAAGTGCTGCTGCAAACCCACTACCCGGATCACCCGGCGCTGCAGGCCATGCTGAGCGTGGACTATGCCGCCCAGGCCAGGACCATGCTGGCCGCTCGCCAGGCGGCGGGCATGCCGCCCGCGGGGCAGCTGGTGATCGTGCGCACCGATTGCGGCGATCCCGCCTGCGGTGAGGCGTTCCTGCAGGCGCTGCGGAGCCGGGTCCAGCCGGGCCTGCCCGCCGGCGCCCGGTTGATCGGCCCCCTGCCCTCGCCCATGCAGCGGCGGGCGGGGAAATTCCGCTACCAGCTGATCCTGCTGGCAGAGGATCGACGCGGCGCACAGCTCGCTGCCGACCTCCTGGTCGCGCAGGCGGAGGCAATTCCCGCCCGCCGGGGCCTCAAATGGTCCATCGATGTCGATCCCCAGGACCTCTACTGACGCCGGGGCGCAGCGGGGAGTTGCGCTCTAGCCACGGTGCGGACTTATAAGGATAATGTCCGGCCGACGGGCGTCGCTGCCCGGCCATCCAGTGAAGTAACCCAGGTATCTCCCCGCGCGATGAAGGAACAACTTACCCGGCTTATCCTGCAGGCGCTGGACGCACTGGTGGCACAGGGTCAATTGCCCGGCGATATTCCCATCCAGGTGCAGATCGACCGCACTCGCGACCCCGCACACGGCGACCTGGCCAGCAATGTCGCCCTCGGCCTGGCCAGGGCGGCGGGACAAAAACCCCGGGACCTGGCCGCGCAGATCTGCGCGGCCCTGCCGGAAGCGGACTTTCTCGCGCGCACGGAGATCGCGGGGCCGGGCTTCATCAACTTCTTCCTATCCGGTGCCAGCAGCCAGGCGGTTATCCAGCAGGTTCTGGAACAGGCGGGAACTTATGGCACCTCCAGCACCGGGGCGGGCCGCAAAGTGCAGGTAGAATTCGTGTCAGCCAACCCGACCGGCCCCCTGCATGTCGGGCACGGCCGCGGGGCGGCTGTAGGTGACTGCATCTGCCGCCTGCTCGTCGCCACCGGCTGGGATGTGACGCGGGAGTTCTACTACAACGACGCGGGCCAGCAGATCAGCAACCTCGCCCTGTCAGTGCAGGCCCGCTGCAGGGGCCTGGGGCCGGAAGATCCCGGCTGGCCTGCGGACGGCTACCGCGGGGATTATATTCAGGATGTCGCCAGGGCTTACCTGCGCGGCGACCGGATCGATGCCACCGACCGACATGTCAGCGGGGCAGCCGACCCGGATAAGCTGGAGAGCATACGCGACTTCGCAGTGGCCTACCTACGGCGCGAGCAGGATCTGGACCTGCAGGCCTTCGCGGTCTACTTCGACAATTACTTCCTGGAGTCATCGCTATATGAAGATGGCGAAGTGGAAGCGGCAGTCCAGCGCCTGGTCGCCTGCGGGCACACCTTCGAGCAGGACGGCGCTCTGTGGCTGCGCACGACCCGTTTCGGCGATGACAAGGACCGGGTCATGCGCAAGAGCGACGGAGGCTATACCTATTTCGTGCCGGACGTGGCCTACCACCTGAACAAGTGGAAGCGGGGCTTTGCGCGAGTCGTCAACGAGCAGGGCGCCGACCACCACAGCACGGTCACCCGGGTACGGGCCGGATTGCAGGCACTGGAGTGCGGTATTCCCGCCGGTTGGCCCGATTACGTCCTGCACCAGATGGTGACGGTGATGCGGGACGGGGAAGAGGTCAAACTGTCCAAGCGGGCGGGCAGCTACGTTACCCTGCGGGACCTGATCGACGAGGTGGGACGGGACGCGACCCGTTTCTTCCTGGCGGCGCGCTCGGCGAGCTCCCAATTGACCTTCGATATCAACCTCGCCCTGTCCCAGAGCAACGACAACCCGGTCTATTACATCCAGTACGCCCATGCCAGGGCCTGCAGCGTCATGCGCAAACTCTCCGAGCAGGGCTGGGACTGGAGCCTGCGAGCCGCTCTGGATCACCTGGGAGAATTGTCGCAGGAGCATGAAAAAGCGCTTATGCGCCAGTTGGATCGCTACCCCGAGATTGTGGCCAATGCCGCCGCCGCCAGTGAACCCCATGGCGTGGCGACCTACCTGCGGGAACTGGCCGGCGATTTCCACACCTGCTACAACGCCCACAAGGTACTGGTCGATGAGCCGGGCCTGCGCCACGCCCGGGTGGCACTGTGCCAGGCCGTGCGCCAGGTCATCGCCAATGGCCTGGGCCTACTGGGCGTGACCGCCCCGGAGACGATGTAAACCATGGCACGAGACTTCGCCAAAGGCAGGCCAGCGGGCGCAAAGGCGCCAGCGGCAAGGAAAAAAATGCAGCCGCGCCGGGGAGAATCGGTGCGGGTCGCTGCGGATTCGCGCCCCGGCAGCGGGGTGCGCAGTTATTTCGCCGGCCTGCTGAGCGGAGTCTTTATCTGCTTCCTGGCGTACCTGTACACGCTGCCCGCGGCCGATGCGCCCGCTCCCGGGCCTGAGACCGCGCCTGCGCCCGCGGCGAGCGTACCCGCCGAGCCGCCCAAGCCGCGCTTCGATTTCTACACCATGCTGCCGCAACAGACCCTGGAGGACGCGGTAGAGCCGGCAGGTGTGGCGAGCCCACCGGCAGGCGCGATCGCGGAATCCTACCTGCTGCAGGCGGGCTCGTTCCGCCAACGGGAGGATGCCGAACGGCGCCGCGCCGAGCTCCTGCTGCTGGGGCTGCAACCCAAGGTCGAGGAGAGCGACAGCGACACCGGCCACTGGTTCCGGGTCTACCTCGGCCCCTACAACTCCCACACCGAGATGACCCGGGCCAAGAGCCTGATGGCGGCACAGGACATCGACTCGCTGTTGCTCAAGCGCACGGCGCCCTGAATATCGCCGGCGGAACTTGATTTTCCGCGGCCGGCTCCCCATATCCGATGAACGCCAGCAGGAGAACCAGCGTGGAACAGTTCAGGGGTACGACCATTCTCTCGGTGCGCCGCGGCAATAGCGTCGTGATCGGCGGCGACGGCCAGGTGTCGATGGGCAATACGGTCATGAAGGGCAATGCGCGCAAGGTGCGACGGCTGCACAAGAACCAGGTGCTGGCCGGTTTTGCCGGGGGCACCGCCGACGCCTTCACCCTGTTCGAGTTGTTCGAGGCGCAGCTCGACCGCCACCAGGGCAACCTGTTGCGGGCGGCGGTGGAGCTGGCCAAGGCCTGGCGTACCGAGCGCTCCCTGCGCCGGCTCGAGGCACTGCTGGCGGTGGCCGACCGCAACACATCCCTCATCATCACCGGTAACGGCGATGTGATCGAGCCCGAGGACAACCTGATTGCCATCGGTTCCGGCGGCCCCTTTGCCCAGGCCGCGGCCAGGGCGCTGCTGGATAACACCGAGCTTGACGCCCGCAGCATCGTCGAGAAGGGACTGGGCATCGCCGGCGATATCTGCATCTACACCAACCACAACCGCACCATCGAACAACTGGATTTCTAGGCATGTCCGATATGACACCCCGCGAGATCGTGCACGAACTCGACAAACACATCATCGGCCAGCAGGATGCCAAGCGCGCCGTGGCGATTGCCCTGCGCAACCGCTGGCGCCGCATGCAATTGCCCGAGGAGTTGCGGGCGGAAATCACCCCCAAGAATATCCTCATGATCGGGCCGACCGGCGTGGGCAAGACCGAAATCGCCCGCCGCCTGGCCCGCCTGGTGGAGGCCCCCTTCCTCAAGGTGGAGGCCACCAAGTACACGGAGGTCGGCTACGTGGGGCGGGACGTGG
>JBFZEF010000098.1:0-2741 GCA_041307045.1 Halioglobus sp. | reverse complement strand
GGAAAACCAGCTGGAAATTCGGGTCGGTGATGGCCGGGCGTGCCAGTGAGAAGATCGAGATGGGGAAGACTGTGTGCCCATCGCTGGCCAGGTCGCTCAAGATTCGCCCGATCAGCCCGGCGAACTTGAAGGCGTGCCCGGCGCCCACCGCCAGGGAAATCTGCGGGTATTCCGGCAGGGTATCGACGATGAAGTTGCGGTCGGGCGGCATGGTATACAGGCAGGGCTTGGTGTACAGCACCGGGCCGAGAAAATCGGGGATGCGCTGCTCCAGGAAGCGGGTCAGCCGCTCCAGGGGGCGCGGGTTGGGCTGCAGCAAGCGCGTCTCGGGGGTGACCGCGTCGCCGCCCACGTCTTGGCCGGCCTTGGTGGCTGCTTCGCCGTAGGCCGGGAAGCCGTAGAAGCAGTCTTCGCCGTGCCAAATCCAGACCGGGAAGCGGTCCGGGGCGAACTGGCGCAGGCGCGGGGAGGAGAAGTAGGTCACCTGCTCCTCGGTCACGGTGAGTGGCAGCGCCCGGCCCACGCTTGCCAGGATCTGGTTGGTCCAGGCGCTGGCGGCGATCACCAGCCGCCGGGCGCTGAAGGCGCCCTGGGCGGTCTCCAGCGCCACGCCGTCCGCCAGCGGGCGCAGGCGCTGCACCGGGGTGTTCTCCAGGATGGCTGCGCCGCGGGCGCGGGCCAGGTTGATGTGCACCGCGTTGGCCTTGCCCGGGTCGACGAAGCCGTCGTTGGCCGAGTACAGCGCCTGGTCGCTTTCCTGCAGGCGAAACTGCGGGAAACGGCGCATGGCTTCGCCCGGGGCGAGACGCTCGAAGGGCAGCCCGGCGGATTGCATGGCCGCGGTGTACAGCTCGATCTCGCTTTGCGGGCGATCGCCGGGGCCGAAGACCAGGCTGCCGGTGCGGTGGACGAGCTGGATGCCCGATTCGGCTTCCACCTCGCGCCAGTGGATGAAGGTGTGCGGGGTCAGGGCGGTGTAATCCGGGTTGTCGTAGGACAGGCGGATGATGCGCGAGTGGTCCTGCGATGCGCCCAGGCTGTGGCCGAGGGCAAACTGCTCCAGGCCCAGCACTTCCCCGCCGGCCCGCCGCGCCAGCCAGTACAGCGCGGCGCTGCCAATCCCGCCCAATCCGAGAACGATATATTCAAAGTCTTTTTTCATGGCTGGTGCTCTTTTGTACACAGATTTTCACGGATGAAGACGGATCAGATGCATGCAAAAATACCCGTGAAAACCCGTATTGATCCGTGGACTGATCTTATTTCTCGTCTTTCCAGAATTCCAGGTATTGCTGATCCTTCGTTTGTACGTTCTTGCCGATCATCGGGTGCAGGTCGAGGGCGGGCGAGTAGCGGCTGGCGGGCACGGTGCGGCCGAGGGCCTCGGCCATGGCGCGCACGTGATGCGGCGCACCGCCGCAGCAGATGCCGATGTAGTTGACCCCGATCTGGTAGGCCTGGGCGGCGAAACCGGCCATCTCGAAGCGGGTGCACAGGAACGGCTCCAGGGCGATAGGGAAGGAGCGCTCGCCGCCCGGTTCCTTGAGCGCCTGGAAGGCGAATTGCTGCGGCGTGGTGCGGTAGGGCACCGGCTGGGCGGCCACGTAACAGCTCACCGCCTGGCGGATGTCTTTCAGCAGCGGCATGATCGTCTCCGGTCCGCGCGAGCAGTTCAGCCCGACCACCTGGGCGCCTTCTTGCTCCATGATCTGGCACGCCTCCACGTGGCTGAAGCCATCGCGCAGCCGCTCCTGGGTCGAGCCAAAGGTGACCATCGCCGGCAGGCCGAATTTCTGGATTACTTCCAGGGCCAGCAGCCCTTCGCCCAGATAGTCCAGCGTCTCGGCGATGATGAAGTCCACGCCCTCGTCCACCGCCCACTGGACTTGCTCGGTGTAGATCTGGCGCACCTTTTTGGAGGTGGCTTCTTTGTCGTTATGGTCGTAAACCCAGGTGTTGCAGATGTTGCCCGCCACCAGGGCGTTCCCTTCGGCGGCGACTTCTTTGGCCAGCCGCACCGCCTGGCGGTTGAGGGTTTCCAGGTCGCCCTCCCGGCCGACGGTCTTGAGCTTCTCGCGGTCGCCGTAATAGGTCAGGGCGACCATCACCTCCGCCCCGGCGCGCAGGAACTCGCGGTGCAGCTCTTTGAGCGCCTCGGGGTAATCCAGTACGACTTCGGGGACGAACGGCCCGGCCTTGATGTAGCCGCGCCGCTCCAGCTCGAATACGTAGCCTTCGGCGCCGAGAACGGCGCCGCGGGAGAGTCTGTCCAGCAATCCGGGTTGGGTGGGCATGGGTGTACCTCTTGTTTGAAATGGGGATGAATTCGCCCCATTTTACTCGAATATGGGCAGGCGGGTAAAGGGTTGGTTGAATTTTGAATCTGTCAAGATGGAGACAGCGAATGAATTTTATCCCGACTTCGCTCCAGTGCGACCGATGATCTGCTGGTAAAACGTGGCGATCGACATGTGGAACCCCCAGCCGCCGCCGGTCATGACGCGCGCGCCGGCGGGCAGCTTGAGCGGGATGCTGTCGATGGTTTCCACTTCGGCGCCATCGACGATCTGGCAAATCACCCGGTCGTTGCGCACCCGGTAGGTGCAGCCATCCTCCCAGCTGGTGCACTCGGCGCCGACCTGCTGGCCCACAGGCAGGCGCCTGAAACGCCAGTAAACATCATCCGGAGGCCGGATATAATCGTCCACTACAGATTTATGTTCGCTTGATCGGTTTGGGGC
>JBFZEF010000097.1:0-9248 GCA_041307045.1 Halioglobus sp. | reverse complement strand
GCAGCGGGATGCGATAGGAGTGCTGCAGTTCCCGCAGGTTGGCCCCGGCCGCATCGGTAAACAGCACCAGTGCCAGCGTCAGTTCCGCCATGATGCGCAGGCCCTCGGCGTCGATATCGAGATTGAGCAAGCCCAGGCCGAGCGGCCCCATGGCCGTGCCGAAGGCCATGAACACCAGCGCGCCGTTTACCGGGGTGCGGGCCAGGCCACCGCTGACACTGCTGTAGAGGAAGGCGAAGGCCGCAAGAATTGCCAGATTCTGGTACATGGTTGGACT
Source organism: Halioglobus sp. (assembly GCA_041307045.1). Lineage (GTDB taxonomy): Bacteria > Pseudomonadota > Gammaproteobacteria > Pseudomonadales > Halieaceae > JARRPM01. The sequence goes on along the minus strand of JBFZEF010000097.1, from coordinate 8,971 downwards.
AGAGCCTCGCTGTCATGCGGGAGAATCGATGCGTTTTCCACCGGCGCCATTCGCCGGGGAACGTCGCGCCAGCACATGCCGCCCGCTCATCCGGGATTCTGCGGCTGTTGCGCCGACAGCCGCATGCCGATAAGGCTTGCAACCAGGATGGTGGTGTAGAAGATTCCGATGCCGGACTCCATATAGGCCAGGAAGCGGGTCAGGGGGGTGGCCGGGGTGATGTCACCGTAGCCAACGGTGGTCAGGGTGATCATGGAATAGTAGATCAGGTCATCGAGGTTCCTCTGCCAGGGGCCGCTCTCCAGGCCGTTCATCGAGCCAGGGAAAAAGTACTCGACGATGAGGAAGGCAAAACCGAACAGCAGCCCAATCAGGATATAAATGCACACAGCTCCGTAGATCGCGTTCGGCGTAATCTGGCCGGTGAACATCACCTGGCGCCAGGCCAGGTAGATCGTCGCGGCGAAGAAGCTGAACATGAAGAACAGTTGGGCCAGGGCAAGCACATCGCTTTCGATAACACTGTCTGTGATCATGATGGCGATGACGATGGCAGGAACGATATTGCGCGGATGCACCCAACCGCCGCGTATCTCGTGCATGGCCCAGACCGCTATGATCACGGTGAGCATGAGGCTGAGATTGACCAGACGCTCGGCGCCGCGCAGTTCGAGCTGGGCAAACAGGCTACCGGTAAACAGCAGCGCCACCAGCGCGGTCAGTAACCAGATAAAATTGTTATGTCGGCCCGGTTGGTACTTCATGACTACCCCTTGGTCAGGACTCGGCCCGCGCCTCGCTGCCGGGCGCACCAGTCTAACACGGCAATGTGGCAGTCCGCGTCAGTGGCGAACACCGGGCCGGCGGCAGCAGCCAGTGTCACGCACTGAACCTGGCAGGTACTTCTCAGGCGCCACGGCGAAAGACCACTTCGCGCTGCGGATAGAAAAATGCCATCAGGGCCTCTTCCTGGGCCATGGCGTCGCGATAACCGCAGGCGATCAATTCCCGGCAGAAAGCCCCCTCGAACAACAGGTAGCTGGCCATACTGGTACCGCCGCCCGAGGGGGTGGCCCCGGTCATCTTCAGCACCGCCCGCATCGAGCGCGGCAGGCTGTTGAAATGCCGGGCCACCAGCTCATTGATCTGGATGGAGGGGTTGATACACAGGAAGTCCACCATGCGCAGGCCAGCGGTGTCGGCGTGGGGATTTTCATTGAGCACCATGCCGACAAGCTCGTTGATCCGCACCAGGTGCTCCATATCGTTTTCCAGTGCGTCGATGAATGCGCTGTTGAAGACGTGGCCCATTATCCTTGCCATGGATGGGGAATGCTGCTCGTGGCGCACCGACGGCCCGCGGGTGGGATTGCCGCTCACCCCCACCACCAGGATGCGCTGCGCGCCCAGGTGGATGGCCGAGCTGATGGGGGACACCTGGCGCAGGGCGCCGTCACCGTAGTAGCTGTCACCAATTTTCGCCGCGGGCAGCAGCGTGGGTATGGCGGAGGACGCCAGCAGGTGGGCCACCTCCAGGCGGGTGGCGATCCCGCGGCGGCGCGCCTGGCGCCACTCGGGCAGCACATTGCCGTCGAGATTGCTCTGGTAGAAGGTGACGGATTCGCCGCTGTCATAGCTGGACGCCGTGACACCGATGGCGTCGAGCAGACCTCCCTGCAGCCGCCGCTCCAGGTCGCGAAAATCGATCACCTTCGACAGCAACTCGGCGAGGGGCGCATTGTTGAGGATGGACAGTGGCCGGCGCAGGCCGATGCCCTGGTGAAACAGGGAAACAGCCAGCCGCAGCAGGCCGCCAAGCAAATCCAGGTGACCGGCCTTGTACACCTGGTCGACGTGGAGCTGGCTCCAGAGCCGCTCCACCTTCTTCACCGCCAGGCGAAAATTATTGGCCGAGGCCCCCAGGGCTACCGCGTTGATGGCACCGGCGGAGGTACCGGTGATGATGGAGAAGGGGTTGTGGGCACGCTTGGGCAACAGTTGAGCGGCCGCCTTCAGCACGCCCACCTGGTAGGCGGCTCGCGCGCCGCCGCCGGTCAGGACCAGCGCCGTTCTGTCCGAGGCGGGTAGTCTATGGCTCATTCTCGTGCCCTCCACTGTGCCTGCAGCCTACCACAGCCCCTCCCGGGCGAAATCCCGGCGCGGGATTAAGTCCGGCATTTCATCCAGGGCGGGGAATTGTGCCCGCAGGAAATTGACTGGTTCCACCGCGTTTGGGATGCTGATCGCCCGGTGTCGGGAAAAAAAGAAAAATAACGATAAAGGAAATATCCATGGCAGGACCTGCCCCGAAAACCTCCAGACGTCCGCTCGCCCTGGCCCTGGTCGCCTGCGCTGCGCTCGGCACCGCGAACCACGCCAGGGCCCAGCTCGAGGAGGTGATCGTCACGGCGCAGAAGCGCAGCGAGAACCTGCAGAGCGTGCCCATCGCCATCACCACTTTCGATGCGGCAGCGATGGCGGCGCGGCAGATCACCACCGTGCAGGACCTGCGCTTCTCTGCGCCCAACGTCAGTTACGCCAAGGGCAATTTCACCGGCAGCAACTTCAAGATACGCGGCATCGGCCAGGACCTGGTGGCCGCCACCGGGGATGCCGGAGTGGGTATCCATGTCAATGACGTGCCGCTGCTGGACCCGCGCCTGTACGAAACGGAGTACTACGACATCGACCAGCTGGTGATCCTGCGCGGCCCCCAGGGAACACTGTACGGCCGCAATTCCACCGGCGGCGCGGTCAATATGATCACCAGCCGGGCCTCCGTGGACGAGACACTGGGCAACCTGGAGGGCCAGTACGGCAACTACGACACGATGCGGGTCAAGGGCATGCTGAACCTCCCGCTGGGTGACAGCCTGGCGCTGCGCCTGGCCGGTATCAGCCTGCAGCGCGACGGTTATACCGAGAACCTGGCCACCGGCAACGATATCGACGATCGCGACCAGTGGTCCCTGCGCGGTTCAGTGCGCTGGCTGCCCGGTGATGCCACGAACGTCGACTTCATGGGTTCCTACATGGATGAGGACAGCAGCCGCACCCGCAGCCCCAAGCAGTTGTGCCATAACGACCCCTCCGGACTGCTGGGTTGCCTGCCGGACAAGCTGGCCTTCGATGCGGTGAATCCGCTGGCGCAGTTGACCGGCATCATCCCGAGCCGGCTGGGGCCACTGGGCCCGCAACCCGGGCTCGGCAACGACACTTCGGGGGTGCCCAGGTCCATGCGCACGGTGGCGGCGGACACCGACCCGCAATACGAGTCGGACGAGACCCTGGCCATCCTGCGTCTGGGGCACCGCTTCCGGCGCCATGAACTGACAATCAACACCAGTTACCACGATACCTCGCTGCGCTCCCAGCAGGACTACACCATGAACTCCAGTGACGTCGAGTTCTTCCCCTCGCCCCTGCTGCCGGCGCTGGCACCGATCACCTACGCGACGTATTTTTCCGATAACAAGCTGCCCATCTCGCGGCCAACGGCCACCAATACGGGACTGGTGGGCGGCAATATCGCCGGCAGCAGCAATTCCCTGGACGGCTATGACATATCCTCCTCAACCACTACCCAGTACACCTTCGAGGCCAACCTGGCATCGACCTATGAAGGCCCGCTCAATTTCCTGGCGGGCGTATTCGTGCTCGACGCCGACATCGACAACGACTACTGGGTGGTGTCAAACGGCCTCGACTACTTCTCAGTGGTGTTTCCCGCGGTGCCCGTATCGCTGGGGGGCCTGGTGGGTATCGACGGGCTGGGCTGGGTCAGCCCCAGCTTTCACAATACGACCCGGGACTACCAGCTGGAGTCCTCGGCCGCCTTCGGCGAGGCCTATTACCAGTTGACTGAGGAGATCAAGCTCACCACGGGGCTGCGCTATACCCGGGACAAGAAGTCACTGCTGGACGCCGCCTACCTGTTCGACTTCGATGCGGCGGGTATGCCGATCCTGCAGGCATTCGGGGCAGACGAGGACCTGGCCCTGACCGACCCGCTGCGCAAGGCCGACCAGGAGTGGAAGGAGTGGACCGGTCGGGCCGTCATCGACTGGTCGCCGCAGCTGGACTGGAGCGATGCGACCCTGTTCTACGGTTCCTACTCACGCGGCTACAAGGGCGGCGGTTTCAACCCGGCCTTCGACCCCAGGGAGTTCCCCGATACCGCTGCCACGTTCGAACCTGAATTCGTCAATGCCTTCGAGATCGGCAGCAAGAACCAGTTGCTGGACAATCGCCTGCAGGCCAACCTCACCGCGTTCTACTACGATTACAGTGACCTGCAGATCTCGCGGGTGCTGAATCGCACCTCCTTCAACGAAAACACCGATGCCGAGATCTACGGGCTGGAATCGGAGTTGATGTTCGCGCCCAACTCGAGCTGGTTGCTCAACGCCAACCTGTCACTGCTGCAGACCGCGATACGCGATTTCCAGGCGGTGGACACCCGGGATCCCACCCAGGGCAGCAGCGGCACCACCCTGATCAAGGACAACACCAACGCCTCCAACTGCGTCGTGTTCCACAACGGCGCCCCGGCGCCGGACCTACCACAGCTCAACAGCTGTGCCAGCCCCGTCCTAAGCGACGGCAGCGCCCTGCCCCAACCCTATGCCGTGGGCACGGGCGTCCCGGTAGACCTGGACGGCAACGAACTGAAAAACTCCCCTGCCACCACCATCACCCTGGGGGCGCAACATACCTGGGCGTTGGATCGGGCGGAGGTGTCAGTCAGACTGGACTACTACTGGCAGGATGCCATGTGGGGCCGGGAGTTCAACCGCGACCCCGTCGACAGGATTGACGCCTTCGATGTGTGGAATGCCCAGGCAACCTTCTCATCCGCGGACAAGCGCTGGTATGTGGGGGCCTATATAAAGAACATCACGGACAGCGACGCCCTTGCGGGCATGTATCTCACGGACCCCTCCTCCGGCCTGTTCACCAACGTGTTCCCGATCGAGCCGCGCCTGTACGGCATGACCCTGGGTTATAACTTCTGAGGACTGGAAGGCCTTCCTGACACGTCCCGGACAGGGCGCCAGGCGAAACGGGCTCCCGGCAGTGCGCCGGAAGCCGGTCGGACTCAGGGCATCGGGTAGATCAGCTTGCTCTCGGCCAGTTTGTCGGGCTTGACCAGGCGGCGATCCTTGCCCTGCCACTGCAGCAGGTAGTTTTCCTTGCCCACCTGGCGGCCATCGGCATCGACCTTGTAGATGCCCAGCAGTGAGCTGAAGGTCATGGTGTGCAATTGATCGCGCACCGCGGCGTGGTCTGTGGTTCCCGCCAGGCGAACCGCGGCTTCGATGACCTGGCCGCCGCTATAGCCGAGCACGTCATAGGCGCCGGGGTTATAGCCGTAGAGTTTGCGGTAGCGATAGGCGAAATCCTGCGCGCCGGGCAACCTGACACCGCGCAGCCATTGAGTCACGCCGGTAACACCCTCGACATCGCCCGGCAATTGCTGGCCAAACTCGGCCAGCGAGGCAGCCACCCCAAACACCAGCATATCGGGTTTGACCTGCGCCTGTTTCAGTGCACGCACCAGCGCGACACCCTCCTCCAGATAGTGCAGGGACATGATCACATCGGCATTGACCGCAGCGAGGCGCTCTACCTGCCCTGGGATATCCGCCGCACTGGGCGTCGGTGAATTCAGCACCACCTGCAGGCCCAGTTCCTGGGCCTTGCTGAGCACGCCGGGCACTACATCCCGGGTAAAGTCGTTCTCTTCATAAACCAGGGCCAGGGTTCTGGCGCCCTGGTCGGCAGCGGCCCGCAGGGCGCCATCCATGTAGCGTGTAGAGGGCACATCCAGGCCGACAATATTCTCGTAGCCCCGCGCCCATATCTGGTCGGCGGACGCAGCCAGCGTCAGCATCGGAAAATCGTGCTCCTGCGCCACCTTGCTGGCGGCCATGGTGATGTTCGAGGAATAAGGCCCGACCAGCAGATCGACCCGGTCCTGCTCGATCAACTTGCGGTAGAGCTCGGCGCTGCGGGCCGGGTCGGAGCCGTCGTCATAGTGCACGATCTCGACCGGACGGCCCAGCAGTTTGCCGCGCGAGTTCACATCGCCTGCCCACATCTGCAGGCCGCGCAGCTGGTTGGTGCCGAATTTCTGGAACTCGCCGGTCAGGGACTGGGTAGTTCCAATCCTGATAGGTTCCGCGGCATGGGCCCCGGCCGCCAGGCCCAGGGCAAGGGTACATAAGGTCAGGAGCAGTCTACGGATCACAGTGGTCCCCGATTACTTTTCTACGTCAAGTTCGCGCTTGGTGGAGTACAGCCAACGCACTGTCTGGTATTCGAAAGCAGAACCGGTCTCATAGTACCGGAAGGAGGTTTGGGCCCGGGTATCGATGCTGTCAAATACGAAGGCGGTGGCCCGCACCGGCTGTGCCAGCAGGTCGTCCTGGATATAGTTCTGCAATACCGCATCCGGCAGCAGGCCCACGCCGTCGCGCAAGTTGGACGGGCCATAGACCGGCAGCACCAGGTACGGTCCGGTTCCCACGCCCCAGTGCCCCAGGGTCTGGCCGAAGTCCTCATCCGGCTTGGCCATACCCATGCTGCTGGCGACGTCGATCAGGCCGAACAGGCCGATCGTGCTGTTCACCAGTACTCGCCCGGTACTCTGGGCGAACTTGGTGGGGCTGGCCTGCAGGAGGGAGTTGGCCATGGTGCGCACGTCCCTGAAATTCTCAAAGAAATTGTGCACGCCGGTGCGCGCGGGGCTCGGCACTACCGCCTCCCAGCCTCGGACCACGGGCAGGAACACCCACTGGTCGAAATGGTAGTTGAAGTTGTAAATCCGCTTGTTCATACCCTCCCATGGGTCATACACCGCGGTGACGGAAACGGCGTCCTCGGGCACGATCCGGTTAGCGGCGAACACCGGCTCGGGATACACCGGCTCCGGCAGCGTTTTCGGCGGTGTCGAACTGCAGGCCGCCAGCAGGGACAGCAGCGCCAGCAGGGTGGAGGCGCGACGCATGATCGAGTTCATCAATTTGCCCCCTCGGCGAAGGTGGACACCATCAGGGCCACGTTGTCGACGTAATTCATGTTCCCGCAGTGACCCCCGGTGGGGTAGATCGTGGCCCGATCGCCGAACACCTCATTGAAGAAGTCGATTTCACCCGGTTCCAGGATGATGTCGTCCTGGTTGTGCATGACGCTGATCTTCGGCGAGTTGCGCAGGTAGTCGGCAATCTCGGTGAGACTCGCGGTGGCGATAAACTGGTCCCGGGTCAGGTTCGGATTTTCATCCTTATAGAAAGGATAGAAGAACTCATGGTAATAGTCGGTGAAGCCCAGCCGGCTGAGGACCTCGTTGTATTCGGTGAGGTCCGCGTAGCGATCCAGTTCCAGGCCCTTGGGCTTGACGTAGCCGTAATCGGTCATCACATCCGAGGTAAACACCAGGGAGGCGGAGGAGATGCGAAACGACACGCCAACCAGGGCGGCCAGTTCCTCGTCCTTCAGATCCATCCCCTTGTAGGCCTGGTAGAGGAAATCGCCCCCAATCTCATCCTGCTCCTTGTATACCTTGCTGAAGCCCTCCACCAGCCTGTCGAAGAACTCGTTGAAATTGTCCTCCCCTCCCGGGATGTTCTCGGTCATCCGGTCCAGCAGGGAGATGGAATTATAGAGCGACACGGGCGGGTTGATCAGCAGCACCTTGCGGAAATTAAATGACTTGCGATCCTCGTCCAGCTTGGCGAGGTAAGCCGAGTTGAAGGCGCCCAGGCTGTACCCGGTGAGGTTGAAAGAGGTGGCCTCGATCTCGCCATCCAGCCTCGACCAGATCATTTCCATCACCCGGTAAAGATCCGCCGCATCGCGCTGGGCATCGCCGACCACCCCGGTGCTGGAAGCCGCGCTGACGAAATTGGGGTAGGTGGGGGAGGACAGGGAAACCACGTGGAAGCCGGCCTTGAAGAACGCCTTGGCCATATTGACGTTCTTGGCGCCGTTGTGGGCGGCCCCGGTGCCGGCGATCAGGAATATCAGCGGCGCGGGGCGATCCTGCAGCGCCTCGGAATAGATCAGCTCCTGGCCATACCAGATCACGTCCGGAAGCTGGCGCTCGGGGAAGACGTTGAGCCGGCGTTTCTTGAACGGGATGTCCTTCGGCAGGTCGGCCTGATGGCCCTCCGGCGTACCGATCACGGTGGCCACATAGCGGTCGTGGACCGGGTAGCCGTAATTTTCCACGGTTGCGGTGGCGGAAGCGAACGGTGCCAGCAACAACAGGCACAGCCCCGCAAGATAGCGCTGCAAAACGTTTGCGATAGTCACATGAAGTCCAGGAGTGTCCCCAAAACGAGCGGGCATTCTGGCATGAAATCTTCAGCGGATCATCTGTTTTTCATGGCGGCGGCGACTGCCCGGGGGACAAATGACACTGCTACCGGGCAGACGCCGGGTACAATGACAGCAGGCCGAGCTAAAGCGCAGCATGCGCGGAGGTATACCCATGAAGTACCCGGTGGTATTTGCGACAGCGCTCTTCGCCGCCGGCACCGGCGCGGACCAGGGCATTCCCTCCCTGGCCGAGTGCGCGCAGCTGGCTGAGGATGGCGCGCGCCTCGCCTGCTACGACAGCCTCGCGGGGCGCGGCCCGATTGCCCTGCCGGCGCCAGAAAAAGACGCATCGGCACAACCCTCGACGGCCGCGGCCGCCCCAGCCAGCCTCGCGATCGCCAGCGGGGAAGCCGGCTTCGTTTCGCCGCGCCTGAAGCAGGAAGAAAAAAACGTCAATAACCGCTTTGTCATCATACCCCACCGGCGCAACTACCTCCTGCCCGTCACCTATAACACCAACCCCAACGAGGAGGCCTGGGCACAGATGCACCCGGACAATGGAATGGATCGGGTGGAGGCAAAATTCCAGATCAGCTTCAAGGCCATCGTCTGGCAGGACATCCTGGGTACGGACATGAACCTGTGGGGC
>JBFZEF010000096.1:0-3714 GCA_041307045.1 Halioglobus sp. | reverse complement strand
GAAATCACGCCGGCGATGTTCGACAGTATCGCCTGCGAGCTGTTTCCACATATCACCACACTGAGTCTTGTCGGGCGCGGCGAGCCGACCCTCGTCAGCGATGCGCTGTGGCAACGGGTGGTAGCGTCCATCAAACACTACGGCGTGCAGCTGAGCTGTGTCACCAACGGCCATTTCATCCGCCAGCGTTTCACCGGTGACCTGCTGCCCCATGTCGATGAGCTATGCATATCCATGGACGGTAATTCCCAGTCCGTGCACGGCTACAACCGTGGCGGCTCCTCGCTGGCAAAGGTGCTCGACAACATCGCCTGGTTTCATGAGGCGCGGCAGCAGACGCAGGTAGCGCGTCGGCCGAAGCTCAGCTTTTACTGGACCCTGATGGCGAACAATATCCATGAACTGCCGGGCTTCGTGCGCGAGGCTGCCCGTTTCGAGCCGGATTTCTTCGCCATCCGTCACCTGGTAGTCTTTCACGACAAGGACCGCAGCCAGTCGCTGGTGGGCAAACCGGGCCAGGTTAACCGCTTCCTTGAAGAGGCTTATCGGGAGCTGGAGGCGCAGGGCATTGCATTTGAGGCGCCGACGTTGATGGAAGTCTCCAGAAACACCAGCGCGCTTCCTGACAATATTATCGCGCGGGAACACCTCGACGAAGGGGAGAAAACCCCGGAAAAATTCGCGGAACTCGACAGTGACTACCGCGCCGAGCCCTGCACCTGGATGCACCGCACGGGGATCATCAGCTACAACGGCGAAGTGACCACCTGCGGCAAGCACTACGGCGAACGGGTGGGCAAGCTGGATGATGAGACGCCCTTCGATGCCGTGTGGAATGGCGCCGCCATGCAGTCATTACGTGAAACCTTCAATACACCGCAAATCTGGCAGCAGTGCCGTGAGTGCTGGCTGCGAGAGCTACGCTGGCACTCCCAGCGGCGCGACAAGGACTCGGCCACCGGTTTCGATCGCGACAGGCGGGCAGTTTTCACCCCGGCGGCATGGGACTACCGGGATTACAGCGACCTGTGAACGAACACCGGTAGAAGTTTGGAGTCAGACTGCGACCCCATCATCCAATCCTCCAAAGACTGCCGGGTCTGAGGTGTAACCCCAAAGTGCACCGCCTGCTGAGTTTTCTGCTGTGTAACTCGCGCCCGAGACTGCACGCGACTCCCTTGGGTCACGTCAGAAACTCTCGGCTTCATCAGGTCGCAAGCCCTCAGTTTGCTGGCTATTGCCAGATTGAAAAGAGCCAGCTCCTTTACAATGATGGTGGCGATGTCGGGGCGATGATGGCGGCGCCGGGTTAGTCAAAAGCCTCGGCTCCGCCGATGGTTTGACCCTCCGCGAGCAGACCCGATCCCGGCACATGGTTAAATTCGATGCGGATGCCGTCGGGATCTTCGAACAACAGCGAATAATAGCCGGGGGCCCAGGGCTCCTCTTGCGGCCCATGGACGATATGGATGTCGTTGCGTTCGGCCAGGAAGACCTGCAGCGCAACAATCTCGGCGCGACCGCGCATGCGGAAGCAGACGTGGTGGAGGCCGGGGGCGCCCTGGTCAAAACGCTGGCCATGATCATGCCCGCGCCGGATGCCAATCGCGGTGCGCCCGCCGACGCCATAAAGCATGGCATCGCTGTCGAGCACGATCTTTAGATCAAGATAGGCGATGAGTTCGCGCCAGAATGCGGTTGAGCGGGCAAAGTCACCAGCCGTCAAAATCACATGCGCGACGCCATTTAGTCCGCTGCTCATTGGCCAAGTCCCTGGAACATGTCAGGTTGTTACGATGGCACAGTATGGGCGGAGAAGGGAAGGGCCATGATCGAACTTGCAGGAGCGAGCGTTACCGTCACCGGCGGCGATAGCTGTACAGAACCGAGAGTCAGCATAAGTAATAAGCCTCGGGGGCACCCGAATAGAATGTGCTTGCTCGGCACTCGGGGTTTCCTTTCTCTGGCTTTAGCTGATTCCCAAAGTGTCCAGAGCCCTTCGAGTGGCCGCTTTCCGGATTTGCCACCACCGAAGTCCCTGCCGCAATCTGTCCGCTTCAGGGTAGGCCGGAGATGTCCCCGGGAAGCCGGGTTCTACCTGATCATCTTGATCCAGTCGCCGGTGCGGGGCTCGCCCCGGGGATACAGGCCGTTGAGCAGGCGCAGCTGGGCTTCCGCGTCGTGGATGCCGGTGCCGGCCGCGAGGCTGGCCATGGTGGCGCCCCGGGGTACCTGGATGTAGTGGATGACATGGCCTTTTCCGGCCTGGCGCTCCTTGGGATAGATGGGCCTAAAGCTCTGGATGGCGGCCAGTAACTGCGGGTCGGCGGCGGCGAAACTCTCCGCCCTGCCATCGAACAGGTAGCTGAGGCCGCCGTAATCGATCACCGCCAGGCGGCTGGGGCCGCCGCTGGCGGCGACCCCGGTAAAACCGCTCAGCTCTGCCTGGCCCAGTGCAGCGCCCTCGGTCAGCGCGCCCGGCGCGATGCTGCGCAGCACCTGCTCGGGCGAACTCGCCTGGTCCCGGCGGCGGATGGTCAGGGTCAGGCTGGCCGCGCCGTCCGGGGAGCGGGCGACGATTGCCTTGGCCCCGGCAGTGACCTCCCAGCCCGGCGGATGCTCGAAGGTGAAGCCCAGCTTGTTGTGGTAGAAGCGGTTTTCATCCCGCTCCCCCTGCACGCTCTGGCCCCAGACCAGGCCCTCGATGTGGCGGCGGAATTCCCCTGGCACCTCCGGGTCGTCCGCCGGGGTCTCGCCGCTGGTCAGGTCCCCGGCGGTCCTCACCACTGTCTGCAGGCGCTGGTCGTTGCGGGGGTGGGTGGCGTACAGCCCGTGGTAGCTGCCGGCCGGCTTGCCGGTGGCCTTGGCCTGCACCCGCTGGTACTGCTCATGCTCCTTGAGTACGCCGATCACTTCCAGCAGCGCTTCCGGGTCGTAGCCCGCGTTGTACATGTATTTGGCGCCCAGGCCATCGGCTTCCAGCTCGTGCTCCCGGCCGTAGCCGCGCACCAGCTCCGTGCCATACATATTGGAGGCGTCCGCCAGTTCGCCGCTGCCAGTGAGGATATAGGCGGTGGTCGCCACCACCTTGTTGGCGATGTTGGCGGTCTGCTGGCGGGCGGAGTGGTTAGCGGTGACGTGGCCGATTTCATGGGCCAGCACCCCCGCCAGCTCCGCCTCGCTGTCCAGGTAGGCCAGCAGGCCCCGGTTGATGTAGATAAACCCGCCGGGCGTGGCGAAGGCGTTCAGGTCGGGGCTGTCGATCACGGTGAAAGTGAACGTGTCGTTCGGCGCGTCACTGGCCCTGACCAGGCGCTGGCCCACGCTGTCTATGTAGGCCAGCAGTTGCGGGTCGTCGTAACTGGCGCCCTGTTCCAGCAGTTTCTGGTGCATTTCCTCGCCGACGGACATGTCCCTGCCGTTGACGGTCACGTTGCTGTTGCTCTTGCCGCTGGTGGGCGTATCGGCGCAGCCGCCCGCCAGGGCGAGGGCGGCGAGGGCGATGGCAAGGAGTGGACTGGCTGGAAACATGGCTACCTCGGTTGCGGCTGTTTAGCCCTTGCTGGACAGATACTGCAATAACTGTTCACCGATACCGTCACAGGCCGTGCCCTGTACCGGCGCGATGATGGGAATGGGTATGATCACCGCCGGCATATAGGATTGGCCGGTGGCGGTGGTGCTGATGCGGCCCACTTCCGCGATCTCGGTGAA
>JBFZEF010000095.1:0-3115 GCA_041307045.1 Halioglobus sp. | reverse complement strand
TTCACCGCCTGCCGGGACATGCTGCCAGACCCGGGTTTCTACGGGGATTGCCTGCAGGCGTCGTTCGAGGAACTGCGCGAGGCGGCGCGAGCGCTTCCAGCCGGGCGAGTCGCGACAGCGCCGCAGCGGAAGTTAGCGAAGAAAAAAATCGCGCCGGCAAAGAAGGCTGTACCGAAAAAGAAGGCTGTACCGAAGAAGAAGGCTAGATAAACTGCCTGACCAGCCGGTTCACGTCGACCCGCGCCTTCACCCGGCTGGCCAGCAGGAACATGCCGCCGAGCTTGCGGTGGAAATACATTGCGTCGGTGGGCGGCGCCCGCCAGAAATCGCGGAAATCCGCCACCTGCTCCGCCAGTAGCGACATGCGCCGTGCCATGTCGCTGCGGCCAAAATCGTAGCTGCCCTCATGGCGCAGGGGCTCCAATGCCAGCAGGAACAGCTGCAGTACCAGCGCGCGGTATTCGCTGTCCTCATCCCCCATGGCGTAACCGATACGCTCCGCCGCCGCCACCAGCTTGTCCTCATCCTCGGTCAATGCCGCGGCCAGCAGCTTGCGGTAGCCGTTGGCAAAGGCCGCCTTGAAGCGACGGGTTGCGCCAAAATCGAGCAACACGATCTGGCCAGTAGCGGACCGATACTGGTAATTGGCGAAATTGGGATCGGTCTGCACCATGCGCAGTTCGAACAACTCCCTGAACATCAGCTCCACCAGCGCCGTCATGACGCGGTCCCGCTCGGCCTGGGGCAGTTCGACAATGGTCTCGATCGGCTTGCCGCTGACATAGGTCATGGCCAGCACCGTGCGCCGAGTCAGGTCCGGGAGCACCTCGGGCACCAGGAAACGCTCGTCATCCCGCAGCAGCTCACCGAAGGCCTGCAGGAACTGCGCCTCCTTGTGGTAGTCCGCCTCGTCCTTCAACTGGTGCTTGGCGTCTTTAAGCAGGGGCCTGATATCGAGTTCGGAAGGCAGCAGGCCGGACATGCGCAACAGGGCGGCGATATTATCCACGTCGCTGTCGATGCTGGCAGCCACACCGGGGTACTGCACCTTGAGCACGATTTCCCGGCCATCCGGCGCCAGCGTCCTGTGCACCTGGCCGATCGAGGCAGCCGCCAGCGGCCTGGTCTCGAAACCGTAGAACAGTTGTTCCCAGTCGGGGCCGTAGGCGTCGGCCATGACCTTGTGCAACTGCTGGGTGGGCATGTAGTGCGCATCCGAGCGCAGCCGGGCGAGAATCTCCGCCAGCTCCCGCGGCAGGAAATCACCGGTGTCCATGGACAGGATCTGCCCCACTTTCATGGCGGCGCCGCGCATGGTGGCCAGTTGATCCGCCACGCGCCTGGCGTTGGCAGGGGTCAGCAGCAGGTCCCGGGCTTTCAGGCGATTGCCGGCCCGCAGTTGCCGGGTGCCCTCGGCCAGCATGCCACCGGCAACGCCGCCGGCCATGCGCGCGACCCGCGCCAGCCGGCCCACCCGCGAGGTGGGTATGGATTTCTGCCTGTCGTCTGTGCCTTTCTTATCCTTTGCCAAGACGTTCGCGCTCCCGCCAGCGGCTGATGTGGCCGGCCACCATCTCGTAGGCGTTGAATTCGGCCTCGAGCACTGAGATAAAAGTAAACACGCCGGTCAGCTTGCGGGCAATCAGTGCGAATTCCCGGGAAGGCGGCGTGAAGTGACGACTGGTGGCCGAAGCCGCGGCGCGCTTGCCTGCCCGGTGCATCAGGCGGGATTTGCCCCAGCAGTAATGCCCCCGGGCATTCAGGTACTGTGCCGGCAGCTCGGCTGGCGGCCGCAGCGGCTCAACCAGATGCATACAAAAGTCGGCAAACAACTGTCGCGCCTCCTGGCTGGCATCTTCCGGCAGGCAACCCAGGCCTACCAGGCTGTCCCCGAGAAGCGCGACGTCCTGGCGCAGCCCGGCATCGATGATGCTGCGCAGGTGGTAGAGAAACTCGTCAGTGCAATCGAGAATGGAGCCGAAGTCCAGCAGCACCAGCGTGTCCCGGGCGCGCTTGCCGGATTTGTCGTCGAGGCCCAGCAGGTAGTTGCCGAAATTGGGGTCCGTCTGCATGCAGCCCCAGTCGTAGAGCTCGTAAAAAAACAGCTCGAGCATCCCCAGGGCCAGGGCATTGCGCCGCGCCAGCGGCAGGGCCGCCACCTGCGGCGCCGTCACCGGCACGCCCTCCATGTACTCCAGCGCCAGCACGGCTTCGCTGCAGAACCTGGGATACAGGCTCGGCACCCGGTAGCCGACGGCGCCGGCGCTGGCTGCCCCCACCAGCTCCGCCATGCGAGCGGTCAGCTCGGCCTCGCGCCGGTAATCGATCTCATTGTGCAGGTGCCTGCGCATGGACTCCAGCCAGTTGTCCAGATTGCGCCCGGCCTCCAGCCAGCGGGCCATCATCAGCATGCGCACCACGGCATCGAAATCCGAGTCGATGACAGCGGCGAGTCCCGGGTACTGGACCTTGAGGCAGATGCGCTCGCCGCTGGCGCGCACGGTGGCGACATGCACCTGGGCCAGGGATGCCGCCGCCAGCGCCTCGGGCTGGATCTCAAGCTCAGCGTAGCGGGGACCGAGGCTCGCGCGCAGCACAGGTTCCACCGACTCCCAGGGCAGCGGTTCGGTCTGGTCCCCCAGGTCGCGCATGGCCTCGGCCAGTACCGGCGGCAGAAAGTGTTCGCCGAACAGGGCCATGAGCTGGCCGATCTTGACATAGGTACCCTTGAGCTTGCCCAGTTCGTTGACAAAACGCCGGGCCTCCCGCCGTGCAAACTGGGAGTCGCCATCATCAGGGTTGCGACGCATGAGCTTCTGCATGGCGCCGTCCATCGCCAGCGCACCTCCCGCCCGGATACCGGCCAGGGACACGGCCAGCCCGCGGGGAATCACGCCGCTCTTCAGGCCGCGGGGTTTCTTAGCCATAGGATTGCCTGGGGGCCTGCAAGGGGTTCATCCACAAATGGAGAGTCCAGTATATACGCTGGGTCCGGGGCTGCGGTTTGCTAGCCACGCGCCGGCAGCGCGAGGGGCTCACCCAGGGCATCCGCACGCTGGAAGGCCGGTCGCGCCTTGAGCCGCTCCAGGTAAGCCCGGGTCCGGGGCTGGAAGCG
>JBFZEF010000094.1:0-10828 GCA_041307045.1 Halioglobus sp. | reverse complement strand
GCCCCAGCAGGGGGTGAAAGACCCGCGCCTGTGCCTCACCCTGCCGTTCTGGCTGGGCCTGTGCAGCGAACTGGGTATCGCCGCCCGGGTTTGCGTGATCAGCCGCGCGCCCATCGAAGTTGCGCGTTCCCTGCAGCGGCGTGACGGTTTTCCGCCGGGCTATGGCCTGCGCCTCTTGCTGGACTACCGTGCCTGTATCGACCGCACCGCGCCGGCGGATGCGCGGTACCTGCGTTACGACGACCTGCTGCAGGACAGCGCGGCGGTGATGGCGGGCCTGGGCTTCGAGCTGCCGGGCACCGGCGGGCTCGCCGCCGCGGTGCGGCCGGACCTGCGCCACCAGCGCACGGAAGAGGAGGGCGGACTGTTGGCGCGGGCGGACACGGGCCAGTTGGACCTCGCGGCGCTGGCGCGGGAGATCGAGGCGGCCTACCCGCTGGAGGCCACCCTGCGCGACTTCGCCCGTGGGCTCACCGCCCGGGGCCAGGAGCTGGACCGGATCGGGCGGGCGCACGCCGCGGCCCTGGCCACCCTGGATGAGCGTGATCGCGACATCGAGGCATTGTCGGCGCAGCACCGGCGGGCACTGGCCACCCTCGATGAGCGCGATGCGGATATCGACCGACTGGCCGCCGAACACCGCGTGGCGCTCGCCACCCTCGATGAGCGCGACCAGCAGATTCGCGAGTTCGACCGGCGCCTGTCGCAACTGGGCGACGAGCACAGCTACGCCCTGCAGGTGCTGCGCGAGCGCGACGCGGAATTGGCCACAATCAGGCAGCGGTTCGAGGCGATCAGCAGGATCCCGGGTGTCCGCTATGTCCTCAGGCGCCTCAAGTAGCATGCGCAGGGTTGATGTCGTCATCCCGGTGTACCGGGGGCTGGAGGAAACCCGGCGCTGCCTGGCGTCGGCGCTGGCGAGCATCGACCCGGACTGGGCGCGGCTGCTGGTGATAAACGACGCCTCGCCCGAGCCCGCTATCACCGCCTACCTGCGCCAGCTGGCCGCCGCGCAGCCGCAGCTGGTGCTGCTGGAAAACGAACACAACCTTGGCTTCGTGGCCACCGCCAACCGCGGCATGCAATACGACACCGAACGCGACATCGTGCTGCTCAACAGCGACGTGGAAGTGTCCAACGACTGGCTGCGGCGGATGCGCGAGGCCGCCTACCACAATGACAGGGTGGCCAGCCTGACGCCGTTTTCGAACAACGCGACGATCTGTAGTTTCCCGGATTTCTGCCGCGATAACCCGCTGCTGTTCGGCCTGTCCGTGGCGGAGCTGGACGCCTGTTTCGCCCGCGAGTTCGGCCCGGGCGATGTGATGCCGGTGCCGACCGGGGTGGGCTGCTGCATGTACCTGCGCCGCGACTGCCTGGACGCCATCGGCTACTTCGACCTGGAAACGTTCGGCCACGGCTACGGCGAGGAAAACGACTGGTGCCAGCGGGCGGAGAAGGCCGGCTGGCGCAACCTGCACCTGGCCAACTGCTTCGTCTACCACGCCGGCGGGGTCAGCTTTGGCGCGCAGCAGCAGGCCCGGGTGGATCGGGCCCAGCAATTGCTGGCCCGCAAGCACCCCCGCTATGCCGGTGATGTCGAGCGCTACCTCGCGGCGGACCCCGCCCGGGCGCTGCGCGGCAGGGCCCTGCTGGCCCTGGTGGCGGCCAGCCCGCTGCCCCGGGTGCTGATGATCTCCCACAAGCTGGGCGGCGGCGCCCAGCAGCACGTCGAGGAGCTGGTGCAGCTGTACCGGGGCCGGGCCCTGTTCCTGCAGCTGACCCCGGAGCGGGAGGGGGAGTCGGTCACCCTGAGCTGTTACGACGGCCCGCGTCGCCTGCTGGACGGCCTGCACTTCGAGCTGCCCCGGGAGTACGACACCTTGCAGCGCCTGCTGGCGCAGCTGGGGGTCGGGCGGGTGCATTTTCACCACACCATGGGCGTGCCGCCCCGGCTCTGGCTGCTGCCCGCGGACCTGGGTTGCGGCTACGATCTCACCATCCACGACTACTACCTGGTCAACGGCAACCCCACCCTGACCGACAGCGAGGCCCGCTTCGTCGGCGATGGGCTGGAAGACTTCGACCAGCGCTGCGCGGGCCACTATCCGCTGCCGCAGGGCGTGAGTGCCGAACAATGGCGGGACAACCAGCGCCTGCTGGTGGAGAATGCCGAGCGGGTGATTTTCCCCTCCGCGGATACGCGCCAGCGCCTGTGCCGGTTCTTTACGCTGCGCAGCGCGGTGACGGCCTGGCACCCCGATTACCAGCTGTCCCGGCCCTGGCCCGCGCCGCGCCGGGACATGCCCGTCGAACGGCCCCTGCGGGTGCTGGTGCTGGGGGCCCTGAGCCGGGAGAAGGGCGCCGACACGCTGGAGGCGGTGGCGCAGGGCATGGCCGGCCAGGCCATCGAGTTCCACCTGCTGGGCTACGCCTACCGGGCGCTGGGGGAGGCCGTGGTGACCCATGGGCCCTACCGGAATGACGGGGTGTACGCTCTCATCGAGCAGATTCAGCCGGACCTCGTCTGGTACCCCGCCCTGTGGCCGGAGACCTACAGCTATACCCTGAGTATCGCCCTGCACTGCGGCCTGCCGGTGGTGGTGCCGGATATCGGCGCCTTCCCGGAGCGGGTACGGGGGCGGGCGTTCAGTGCGATAATCCCCTGGGACCGGTCAGTGCCCGACTGGCTGGTGTTCTGGCAGGGGCTGCTCGCCGGTGGCGCGCTGGAAGCGGGCAGCGCTGCCGCTGCCGGCACGGGCGAGCGCGGTGAAGGGGATAACGATTTTTACGCGGCGGCCTACCTGCAGGCGGTGCCGCTGCGCCAGGGCAGCCTGGAGCGCGCGACCCTGGAGAGCCTGGCGGACAATTACCAGCTGGTGCGGGCCGGGCTGTCCCGCTCCGAGCGCCTGCTGCGCGGCATCTGGCGCCTTAGCCGTACGCCCCTGGTGGCAAAGTGCGTGGCGCTGGTGCCGTTCCGCCTGAAGCAGTCGTTCAAGCGGCGCCTGTCAGCGCGCCCGATGCACGACATCGTCTACAAGGAGTGAGCGGGACTACCGTCCCGGGTAATGCATGGCCACTGTCTACCTTCACATCGGCGCGCCCAAGACCGCCACCTCCACCCTGCAGGGCATGCTGGCCGCCAACTATAAACCGTTGCTGGCCGGGGGCGTGCTCTATCCCAGGCTGCTGCGCCACGGCGATGCGCATCACACGCTGGTCTGCGACCTGATCCAGGCCTACCAGGGCCACACCATGGCGGACCTGTGGTACGGCGAGCGCACGCGCGGTGAGGCCTGGCGGGACCTGCAGCGGGAAATCGAACAGCACGAGCAGCGGATCGACAAGATCATCCTCAGCTCCGAATTGTTTTTTGGCCAGACCCAGCGCCTGGAAGACATGCTGGCGGACATCCGCAACCGGCTCAGCGGGCACGAGCTGAAGGTGGTGGTGTACCTGCGCCGCCAGGACGAGCTGTACAGTTCCTTCTTCAACCAGGATGTGAAGGGCGCGCGCCAGTGGGCGCACAACGCCTACCAGTTCTACCAGACCCACCAGATTTTCCAGCACGACTACGACGCGCTGCTGGATATCTGGAGCAGGGCGGTAGGGCGGGAAAACATGGTGATCCGCCCCTACGAGGCGGCCCAGTGGGTGGGGGGCGATATCATCGAGGATTTTTGCGCGGCGACGGGCATCGCGCCGCTGCAGCCGGCCAACGCCAGCGCCAACGAAAGTCTCGGCCCGACCCAGTTGTACATCAAGCTCTGCCTCAACCGGGTGGGTTTCGACAAGGGCGAGAACGAGGCCGTGTTGCGCCTGCTGCTGCGGGTCTGCCCGGAAGAGCCGGTACCCGGCTGCATCTACGTTCACCGCGGGCTGTATCGCGATTTTCGCAGTGCCTGGATCCAGGTGAACAAACGCCTGTCCGAGAAGTACCTGGGCGGTGCCCCGCTGTTCACCCGGCCGATACCGCCGCCGGACAGGATGACGCTCTACCAGCCCGAGCCCTCCCTGGTACTGGACAGGCTGCGCGCCCTGTTCGCGCATTTCGACAGCGCGCGCCGGCGCCCGCACCGCAGCCTGTTCGCCCGGGCCATGCTGCTGATCCTGGCGGAGAAAGACCTGTGGGACGAGTTCGGTGAGCGCCACTGCCAGAGCCTGCTGCGGTGGCTGTGAGCGGGGGAGGCTGGCGCGAGGCGGTGTTGAACCGCCGCATGCTGGTCTGCGTGTTCACCGGCTTCGCCTCCGGCATGCCCCTGTACGTGCTGTTCCAGCTGGTGCCCGCCTGGCTGAAGGAGGGCGGCGTTTCGCTGGCGGAGATCGGCCTGTTCGCCCTGGTGGGCATCCCCTATACCTGGAAATTCCTCTGGGCGCCGCTGATGGACCGCTGGATTCCGCCGTTCCTCGGCCGGCGCCGGGGCTGGATGCTGCTCTGCCAGCTGGGCCTGCTGCTCTCGATCGGCATCCTGGGAGCCTTTGAGCCCGCCCGCTCCACCTGGCTCATCGCCTGGCTTGCGGTGGCGGTGGCCTTTTTCAGCGCCAGCCAGGACGTGGCCCTCGACGCCTACCGCCGGGAGATCCTGCCGGATGAGGAACTGGGCCTGGGTAACGCCATTCACGTGCAGGCCTACCGCATTTCCAGCCTGGTGCCTGGCTCCCTGTCCCTCATTCTCGCCGACATCCTGCCCTGGTCCAGCGTGTTCTGGATCACCGCGGCGTTCATGGCCATCGCGCTGGTGATGACCCTGGTGGTGACCGAACCGGAATCTGAACTGCCTACCGGCATGGGGCTGCGCGAGGCGGTCATTGCCCCGTTTGCCGAGTACGTGAGCCGTCGCGGCTGGTCGGGCCTGCTGCTGGTGCTGGGTTTCATGTTCTTCTACAAGATCGGCGACAACATGGCCACCGCCCTGTCCACGCCGTTTTACCTGGACCTGGGATTCAGCAAGACCCAGATAGGCCTGGTGGCCAAGCACGCGGCCCTGTGGCCGGCCATATTCGGCGGCCTGGTGGGCGGCCTGCTCATGATAAAGATCGGCATCAACCGCGCGCTCTGGCTGTTCGGGGTGGTGCAGGTGGTGAGCATCCTCGGCTTTGCCATACTCGCCAACAGCGGCCCGGTGCTATGGATGCTGGCGGCGGTCATCGGCTTCGAATACCTCGGCGTGGGCATGGGCACCGCTGCCTTTACCGCGTTTATTGCGCGGGAGACCAGCAGGACCTACGCCGCCACCCAGTTCGCCCTGTTCACCGCCCTGGCGGCGCTGCCGCGCACCTTCGCCAACGCCAGCACCGGGATTATCGTGGAGCAGGTCGGCTGGGTCAGTTTTTTCCTGCTCTGCGCGCTGCTGGCGATTCCGGGCATGCTGCTGCTGCTGTGGGTCGCGCCCTGGCGCGCGGCGGGCGGGGAACAACAGGCATGAAAGTGCTGCACGTCTACCGGACCTATTTCCCCGACTCCCAGGGCGGGCTGGAGGAAGTGATCCGCCAGATCTGCCTGGCGGCGGGGGAACACGGCATCACCAGCCGGGTGTTCACCCTGAGCGATGAGCCATTTCCCCACACCCTGCCGCGGGTGGAAGCGGATGTGGTGCGGGTGAGCAAGACCTTCGAGATCGCCTCCTGCGGCTTCGCCCTGACCGGCATGCGGCGCTTCGCCCGGGAGGTGGAATGGGCTGACATCGTTCACTACCATTACCCCTGGCCGTTTTCCGACATGATGTACCTGCTGGCCGGCCGGCGGCGGCCCGCCATTCTCACCTATCACTCCGACATCGTCCGGCAGCAGTTCCTGCTGTCAGTCTACCGGCCGCTGATGAGCCGCTACCTGGACGCCATGGACATGATCGTCGCGACCTCGCCCAACTATTTCGCCACCAGCGAGGTGCTGACCGAGTACGCTTCGAAGGTGGAGGTGATCCCCATCGGCCTGGACGAACCCTCCTACCCCCATTTGCACGAACAGAACCGGGACCTGGCCGCGGCCCGGCAAAAATACGGCGAGAATTTTTTCCTGTTCGTCGGCGTGCTGCGTTACTACAAGGGCCTGCATATCCTGCTGGACGCCATCCAGGATGCGCCCTACACGGTGGTCATCGTCGGCAGCGGTCCCGTGGAGAACGAGTTGCGCCAGCAGGCCCGGCGCCTGGGCCTTGCCAACGTGATCTTTGCGGGCTTCGTTCCCGACCGGGAGAAGATGGCCCTGTTCCGCCTCTGCCGCGCCGTCGTATTTCCCTCTTACCTGCGCTCCGAGGCTTTCGGCGTCACCCTGCTCGAGGGCGCCATGAGCTCGCGGCCCCTGATCTCCGCCGAGGTGGGCTCGGGCACCAGCCATGTGAACATTCACGGGCAGACCGGGCTGGTCGTGCCGCCGGGGAACAGCCGGGCGCTGCGCGAGGCCATGGATGAGCTGCATCTGCACCCGGAAACAGCGCGGCTGATGGGCCGCCAGGCCCGCCAGCGTTACGAGCAGTTGTTCACCGGCCGCCGCATGGGCGCGCGCTATGCCGACGCCTATCGCCGTATCCTGGCCGGCCGGTGCAGCGCCGCTTCTGCCTGATATGACCCGGCCCGAACTGGTTTTCCTGCATATTCCCAAGACCGCGGGTACCAGCCAGCTGAATGCCTTCAGCCAGTACTACGGCGCGGGCAATGTGTTCTGGATAGGTAAGGACTGCGCGCCGGATATCTGGCGCTACCCGCGGGCGCAGGTGGGGCAGCGCTTCGTGGTAGGCGGACACAAGCGCCTGTCCTTTTACCCGCGCCACCTCGATCCGCTGTACTGCGCGCTGTTGCGCGACCCCATCGAGCGGGCCATCTCGCTGTTTGTCTACCATACCCGCCCGGAACTGGCGGTGATCGAGCCCTGGAGCGATGGACAGGCCCGCTCACAGCTGCTGGAAAAGTTGCTGGCCCGGGGGATCGACCCGGATTCAATGCTCAACTCCATCCGCGACTGCCGGCCGTTTCGCCAGCAGATCAGCAATTACCAGTGTCGCTACCTCAGCCGCGGCCGCGCCACCTTCGCCGCGGTGCGCCGCAGCCTGGAGGGCCGCGATGTCGCCATCGGCACCGTCGCCCGCTACGACCGTTTCCAGCGCGAGCTGTGGGACCTGCTGGACTGGACCCAGGAGGCCCCGGCCAGGGTCAATCGCAGCCAGGACAATTACGCCGCCCCCTACCTGCAGGACGAGGAACTGGTCGCGCGGATTGGTGCGCTCAACAGCGAAGACCGGGCGCTGCTGCAGTGGGTGGAAACGCAGCATGGCGGCCTGTGGCTGCAGCTTGGCGACAGGCGCGAGCGCTTGCGGCGCCTGCGCAACCTGCCGCTCAAGCCGGGCCGGCGCAAAGTCCGGCAGTGGCGGTGGCAGGACGCAGCCGACCTGTGGCTGCCGCGGGGCCCGCAGCAACTGCCCTGGCCCCTGGACCGTATGCTGCTGGCCGAGCCCTGTCGGCTGTTGTACATGCCGACACCGGGCGCGCTGGATGCCGGTATCCAGCGCCTGATGCTGGGACTGTCCGGCCTGCCGCATCGGGATGCATTGCTCGCCCTGGGTATCGAGCGGGTGACCGCACAGTTCGCCACGGGCCTGCGCCTGGCTGACAGGAGCGAGGACCAGGTCGCGGCGATCGGCGCAGCGCGCGACTGGTTCCGCTTCGCCATCGTCTACGAACCGGTGATCCGCCTGGTGCAGATCTACCGGCAGTACTTCGTCGAGCAGCGCGAGCATTTCGCGCTGCGGCCGCCGATGGTCCAGCTGCTGGCCGACGCCCAGGGGCGGGAGGCACCGGACTGCCGCCTGGGGATCAGCTTTCGCCAGTTCGCCGAGGGCGTCTGCAGCGGCCGCTACGATGACCCCCTGTGGTTGCCGCAGTATCGCTATCTCGCCTGGGCCAATACCTACGACAGGCTCTACCGGCCCGAGGAACTGGGCGCCCTGGAGGCCGACCTCGCCGCAATCACCGGCCGGGCGGTCCGGATCGAGCGTGCGGCCGCCGTAATCCCGGCCTGGGCGGGCGCCGGGCCGCCGCAGCAGGCGCGCCATGCGGATACCCTGCCGGGCGACCTGCCGGGTGATCCCGCCCTGTGGTGCGCCCAGCTGGTGGATGCTGCCCTGCTGGACGTGATCAAGGCCTGCTACGCCTGGGACCTGCGGCTGTACTACAATCGCGCTGCAGATAAAGATAACGAGCCGGAGGTGGCGGGCGTATGACGGGGCAGGCCGATGGCATGGAAGCGCTGGTAAAATATCGAATCGAGCAGAATCGCCACGACCGCAGCGACGTGCCCCGCCTGGCGGGCGCGCGGTTTCGGCCGCTGCAACTGGCCGGCAGCGCGGCGGCGGTGGGCAGGGACTACCAGCGCCAGCGCTGGACGGTGGGGGAGCTGCTGGCCTTCCAGGACCGCCAGTTCGTGCAGAATGCCTACCTGGTCCTGTTGAAGCGGGACGCGGACGTGGATGGCCTGAATGCGCGGCTGCAGCTGCTGCACAGCGGCCGGATA
Source organism: Halioglobus sp. (assembly GCA_041307045.1). GTDB lineage: Bacteria > Pseudomonadota > Gammaproteobacteria > Pseudomonadales > Halieaceae > JARRPM01. The sequence continues at coordinate 2,322 of JBFZEF010000094.1, read as the reverse complement.
TCGCGCCTGGAGCTGCTGTTCCGGCTGCGTTACGGCGCCGAGGGCAAGCAGCACGCCACGGTGGTCAGGGGGCTGGTGCGCGCCTTCGCCATCGAGCGGCTGTGCGCGCTGCCGGTGATCGGGGTGATACCGCGCTACCTGCGGGCCCTGCTCTACCTGCCGCGCATGCAGCGCGATATCGAGCAGTTGCGGGGCCTCATCGCCATGCAGAAAAATGACGCCGATGACAAGAGCCAGGCCATCGTCGATTTCCAGAACGAGTACCTGGCGAAGATCATCCGCCACCTCAATCCCTGATACCCCGGCCCGACTGGTTACTGCATGAATGTATTGATACTGAACACGCAGGTGCCGTTCTGCTATGGCGGCGCGGAGATGCTGGCTGAGGACCTGGAGGCGCAGCTGCAGGCGGCGGGCCACCGGGCGGAGATACTGACCCTGCCTTTCAAGTGGTACCCGCAGCAGACCCTGGCCAATACCCTGCTCGCGACCAAGCTGATGGATGTCAGCAGCTTCAACGGGATTGCGATCGACCGGGTCATGGCGTTGAAGTTTCCCATGTGGTTGATTCCCCACCCGGACATGTCCCTGTGGATCCTGCACCAGCACCGCGCGGCCTATGACTTGTGGGATTCGAACCTCTCGGATCTGGCCGGCATGCCGGACGGCAGGGCGCTGCGCGACCTGATCCGGCGCGAGGACACCGCCGCCATCGGCCGCTGCAGGAGCGTCTACACGATCTCCCGCAATGTCACCGGCAGGCTCAAGCAGTACAACAACATCGCCTCCGAGGTGCTGTACCCGCCGCCGCGCGCCATGGAGCGCTTTCGCGTGGACAGCTACGGCGACTATTTTTTCTTTCCCAGCCGCATCACTCCCATCAAGCGGCAGGAGCTGGTGGTGGAAGCGCTGGTGCATGTGCCGGAGCCGGTGAAGGTGGTCTTTGCCGGTGAGGCGGACAGCCCGCACTACCTGGAGCAACTGCAGCAGCGCGCGGCGCAACTGGGTGTCAGCGCCAAAGTGGAGTGGCGCGGGCGTGTGTCTGAGGAAGAAAAGTTCGACCTCTACGCCAACGCCCTGATGGTGATATTCACCCCCGTGGACGAGGACTACGGCTACGTCACGCCCGAGGCCATGCTGTCCTCGAAGGCGGTGCTGACACTGGAGGATGCGGGCGGCGCCACGGAATTTGTCCAGCACGAACGCAATGGCCTGGTGGTGCCGGCGGATCCTCGCGCCCTGGCGCTGGCCATCAGCCGGGTATGGAATGATCGGCGCGAAGCCGAGCGCCTGGGGGCGGCCGCGCGCGGGCGCATCGAGCAGATCGACCTGTCCTGGGAAAAAATCCTGGAGCAGCTGCTGCGCCCATGAACATCAGCTGGTATTCCCCCCTGGACCCGGCGTCCAGTGAGATCGCCCGCTACAGCGCGCAATTGCTGCCGCTGCTGCAGGAGTTCGCCACTGTCGCCGCGCTTGACGACGGCAGCGGCGCCGCGAGCGCGCCCTGGTGGCAACCGGCCGGGGCGACGAGCGCGCCGGAACAGGGCGTCGCGCCCCTGCCGGTTTATCATATTGGCAACAACCCGCAGCACCTGCCCATCTACCAGCGCTCGCTGCAGGAGCCTGGCCTGGTGGTGCTGCACGACATCAGCCTGGTGGACCTCGCCCGCCACCTCTCGCACCAGCGGGATGATCCCGGGCTGTGGAAGGACATGATGTGCCGCCAGTACGGCGACGAGGTGCGCGCGCTGGCCAATCGCAGCGAGAAATCCAGCGCGGACTACAACGAGATGGTGGCGCGCTACCCCCTGTTCCAGCCCTTTATCGCCGGGGCGATGGGGCTGGTGGTGCACTCGCGCCACGCCCGCGACATCCTGCAGCCGCAGCTGCCGCCCGGGCTGCGTTTGCTGCAGCTGAACCTGCCCGCGGCCGCGCCCGCCGAGCCTGCGCCCAGGGCGCAACAGGAGGGCCCCCTGCGGTTCGTGTTCTGCGGCCATGTCGGCCCCAACCGTCGCCTGATCGAGTTCATGGAGGCCTGGGGCCGGCTCGAGAGCCCGCAGCGGATCAGCCTGGACCTGTTCGGCAACATCAACAACCACCGCCAGCTGCTGCAATACGCCGAGCATATAGGAGTCGCTCCCTGGGTTCGCCTGCGCGGCTATGTCAGCGATGCGCAGCTCGACGAGGCGTTGCAATCATCCGACTTCGCTATAAACTTGCGCTGGCCGACCATGGGAGAGGCCTCGGCCAGCCAGCTGCGCTACTGGTCGGCGGCCCTGCCGACCCTGGTAAGCGACGTGGGCTGGTACGGCGAGTTGCCCG
>JBFZEF010000091.1:0-4872 GCA_041307045.1 Halioglobus sp. | reverse complement strand
AACGAGGGCAGTTTGACCATAGAGATGGTCACGCCACCGGGCACGGCCCTGGCCGAATCGGCCCGCCTGGCCCGGGCGGTGGAACAGGCGCTGCTCGAAGACCCCCAGGTCCTGTCGGTCGCCCGCCTGACCGGGCGCGCCGAACTGGCCGAGCACAGCGTACCGCCGCATATCAGCGAGCTGGACGTGAAACTGGCTCCCCTGCCCCAAGGCAAGGCCGCCTACCTGGAGCAGCTCCGCCAGCGGCTCGGCGCTTTCCAGGGCATGGATTTCAACATCGGCCAGCCCATCTCGCATCGCATCGACCACATGCTCTCGGGGGTGCGCGCCAACATCGCGGTGAAGGTGTTCGGCCCGTCGCTGGCCGAACTGCGTCGTCTCGGGGGGGAGATCAAGACCGCCCTGGTGGGGCTGCCCGGCCTGGTGGACGTCTCCGCCGAGGCCCAGGCGGCAGTCCCGCAACTGCGGTTGCGTGCCGATCGCGAGGCCCTGGGCCGCTACGGACTGAGCGTCGGCGAGGTGGCAGACCTGGTGGAGGACGCCTGGCGCGGCACCCTGGTCTCGCAGGTATTCGAGGGCAACCGCCGATTCGACCTGGTCGTACGCCTGCCCGACGAGGCGCGCCGCGACCTGGATACGCTGGGACAGTTGCCGCTGGTCACGCCCACCGGGCATCGCATCACCCTGGGCGAGGTGGTGATCCCCGCGATGGAACGCGGCCCCGGCGCGGTGTTGCGCGAGAACACCGAGCGCCGCCTGGTGGTCAGCGCCAATGTGGCGGGACGGGATCTGCGCGGCGCCGTGAACCAGGTCCGGGAGACCTTGACCGCCGCCATCGCGCTGCCCCCCGGCTACCGCCTGGAGTACGGCGGCCAGTTCGAGGCGGAACAGCAGGCCAGCCGCGTCCTGTTGCTGGTCGGCGCCGCCGTGCTGCTGGGCATGCTCGGCCTGCTGGCCGTGGCCCTGCGCTCACCCCGCCTGGCGCTGGTGGTGATGGCCAACGTGCCCCTGGCCCTGATCGGCGGGGTGCTGGCGGTGTGGCTGATGGGCGGCATCATGACCATCGCCGCCCTGGTCGGTTTCATCACCCTGTTCGGCATCGCGGTGCGCAACGGCCTGCTGCTCATGAGCCGTTACCAGGCCCTCGCGGCCGAGGGATTACCCCTGCAGCGGGTGATCGAACAAGGCTCGATGGAACGGCTTGCGCCCATCCTGATGACCGCGCTCACCGCCGCCCTGGCGCTGATCCCCCTGGCCCTTGGGCTGGGTGAACCCGGCACCGAGATCCAGGCGCCCATGGCCTGGGTGATCCTGGGCGGCCTGCTCAGTGCCACGGCGTTGAACATGCTGGTGGTGCCGGCGCTGTACCTGCTGGTGGCGGCCCGCGCGCCTGGCCAGCCGCTTTCCTGAGCTGCTCTCGACATGCAACACTGCGACAGCAACACGCTGTAGCGGACACCGGCCTGACGTGGAGCTGACCACCCATATCATCCTGTTGGGCAGCCTGGTGCTGCTGCTGAGCGTACTCTCCAGCGTGGTCACCGCGCGGCTCGGGGCACCCTTGCTGTTGGTGTTCCTGAGCCTCGGCATGCTGCTCGGCGAAGACGGCCCCGGCGGCGTGCACTTCAACGATGTGCAACTGGCGCACCTGTTGGGCAGCCTGGCGCTGGCCATCATCCTGTTCGACGGTGGCCTGCGCACCCCGGCGAAAAACTTCCGCGTCGGTCTCAGGCCCGCCGTGGTGCTGGCCACACTGGGAGTGGCGGTCACTGCCGCGATCACCGGCGGGGTAGCCGCCTGGTGGCTGGGGCTGCACTGGCTGGAAGGCCTGCTGCTGGGCGCCATCGTGGGCTCCACCGACGCGGCAGCGGTGTTTTCGCTGCTGCACGGGCGCGGACTGGAACTCAAGCAGCGCGTGGGGGCGACGCTGGAGATCGAGTCCGGCAGCAACGACCCGATGGCCATTTTCCTCACCATCGTGCTCATCGAACTGCTCAGCACCGGCTCCGACACCATGGGCCTGCTCGTGCTCTGGGAATTTGTCCGGCAGATGGGCCTGGGCGCGCTGCTCGGCAGCGCCGGCGGCTATGCCCTGGTGTGGACCATCAACCGCCTGGACCTCGCCGCGGGTTTCTATCCGCTGGCAGCGCTGGCCGGCGGCCTGACCGTCTTCGGCATCACCAGTGAGTTGGACGGCTCGGGCTTTCTCGCCATCTATCTGGCCGGCCTGGTGCTGGGCAACCGGCCGCTGCAGGCCAGCCAGAACATCAACCGCTTCCACGACGGGATCGCCCGGCTTTCCCAGATCGGCATGTTCCTGATGCTGGGCCTGCTGGTCACCCCCTCCGCGCTCATGCCAGTCGCGCTGGACGCGCTGCTCCTCGCCGGCGTGCTGATCCTGTTCGCCCGACCGCTGGCCGTGTGGCTGTCGCTGCTGCCCTTCCGCTTCCCCTGGCGGGAGCAGGTCTTCATTGCCTGGGTGGGCCTGCGCGGCGCGGTGCCCGTCATCCTGGCCCTGTTCCCGTTGCTGGCTGGACTCGATCAAGCCGGCAGCTTCTTCAACATCGTGTTCTTCGTGGTGCTGATTTCCCTGGTGGTGCAGGGCTGGACCGTGGCCCCGGTGGCCCGCCTGTTGCGCCTGGAGGTCCCGCCTAGCAATCACATCGTGCAACGGGTGGAACTGGACATCCCGGGCCAGCAGGAACTGGAACTGGTGGGTTACCGGCTGGCGCAGGACACCCCCGCGGTGCAGGAGAAGTGGGCCAGCCTGGTATTGCCGAAGCAGGTGCGGGTGGTGGCACAGTTGCGCGAGCAGCAGTTGCTGCCGTCACAGGCGCTTGCGGACCTGCGGCCCGGTGACCATCTCTACCTGCTGGCCAGCCCCGACGACCTGCCAAGCCTGGACCTATTGTTCGTGCCGCGCACCGCGTCCGAGCGCCTCTCGGACCAAAGCTTCTTCGGCGAATTCGTGCTCAACGGCGAGGTCCGGCTCAGCGACCTGTCGATGGCCTACGGCTTGGTCCTGCCATCGGGCGTGGCCGATCTGAGCCTGGCCGACTACATCCGCAGGGAATTGCATACCACGCCGGTCGTTGGTGACCGCCTGGCGCTGGCCGGTGTGGGCTTGGTGGTGCGGAAGATGGAGGGCGCCCGCATCACCAGGGTCGGCCTCAAACTGTCGCATTGAGACCATGGCCCGCGCATGCCCACACCTGCATCCCAGGGATACCGGTCGCCGCGATCAGCGGCAGCTCCCCCGCCCGGATCGGCCCGCTGGCGAAACGCCTTACACGCGTTCGGCAGCCATCCTGACCCCGTCCGGTTCGATCACGCGCGAGCGCGGGAAGCGGCACATGAAGCGACTGCCCGCGCCCGGCTGGCTCTCGATGTGCAGCACCGCCCCGTGATGGTGCAGCACATGCTTTACAATCGCCAACCCCAGCCCGGTCCCGCCGCGCTGCCGCGAACGGCCCGTGTCGACCCGGTAAAAGCGCTCGGTCAGCCGCGGGATGTGCTCGGGGGCTATGCCCTCGCCCGTATCCGCGACCTCGAAGCAAACCGAGCCTGCCTCACCGCGGTACCAGCGGATCTGCACCTCGCCTTCGGGCGGCGTGTAATTGACCGCGTTCATCACCAAGTTGAGGAAGGCGCTGCGCAATTGCTGCTCGTCGCCGAGCAAGGCCACGTCGGTGTCTATGTCCACCCTGACCGCCGGCACTTCCGGGCGTGCCGACAGGGCGATGTCGCGCAGTTCGGCGCACATCACCGCCACGTCGACCGGGTGCGATTGCTCCAGGGTCACCCGCCCCGCCTCCAACTTGGCGAGCAGCAACAAGTCTTCCACGATCCGCTGCATGCGTTGGGACTGTTGGGCCATCAGCTTGAGCGGGCGCGCCCAACGTTGTCCGCAACCGGTCTCGTCGTGCTGCAGGTTCTCCACGAAGCCGCTGATCACCGTCAGTGGCGTGCGCAGTTCGTGCGACACATTGGCGACAAAGTCCTTGCGCACCCGCTCCAAGCGGTAGCGGTCGGTGGCGTCCTGGGCCAGCAGCAGCCATTGCTGTTCCGCGTAGGGGATCACCCGCACCGAGAGCATGCGCTGCTGGCGACCGGGCGCGCTCAGTTCCAGCGCCTGCTCGTACAGCCCACCTGCGAGGTAACGGGCCAGCTCGGGGCTGCGGAAAAGGTTGATCAGCGGCTGCCCCAAGTCCGCCGGATCATGCAACCCCAGCAGGCGCACGGCGGCGGCATTGATCCAACGGATCTCCCAGTTGCGGCCCAGATTGACCACCGCGTCCGGCAGGGCCGCCGCGGCGACCTGGAACTCCTGGAGCTGTTCGAGCAGGCGCCGTTCGCGCCCCCGATGGCGCGTCTGGTGCCGCACCAGCTGCGCGCCGATGTCGCCCCAGACGCCGTCCTCGGTCGGGAGCGTGTCCGCCTCGGGCCGCTCCGCCCAGCGCTGCATCTTGCGCAGCAAGTAAAGTTGCCAGCCAGAATGGCCGGCCAGACCGGCCAGCAGGCAGAGCGCCACTTGGTCGATGGCCAAGCCGACCACCAGGCAAACGGACAGGATCAGGGCAAAGCGCCGGAACTCCTGGGACCAGCCGGACGACATCAAGTCCTCTGCGGCGAAAACCGGTAACCGACACCGCGCACGGTCTGGATCAGCTCGTCCATTGCGGAGGGCTCCAGGGCCTTGCGCAGGCGGCGGATGTGTACGTCGACGGTGCGCTCCTCTATATAGACGTTACGCCCCCACACCTGGTCCAGCAGCTGCGAGCGCGAATACACCCGCTCCGGATGGAGCATGAAGAAGTGCAGCAATCGAAACTCGGTGGGCCCCAGGTGCACCGCCTGGTCGCCTGCAGTGAC
>JBFZEF010000089.1:0-5968 GCA_041307045.1 Halioglobus sp. | reverse complement strand
GAAGGGCGGTATGAGGGACAGGGGCTTCTACAGGAAGCGGGTGAGCAGGAGGCCGAGACGGTTCAAGGGTCTATTCGCTGGGTGAACGTAGCTCAGTATAGAGGAATCACACTGTCTACCGCTATTCGGCCCGATCCACTTTCCCGCGCAGCGCCTTCAGTTGACCGTGTTTTGTTTTGCTGTCCACCCGCTTGCGTTTGGCGCTCTTGCTGGGTTGGGTCGGGCGGCGTTTCTTTCGTGTTACCGTCACCCCGGCTACCAGCTCCCGCAGGCGTTCCAGCGCATCGGCCCGGTTTTTCTCCTGGGTGCGAAAGCGCTGGGCCTTCAGAACGATGACGCCGTCAGAGGAAATTCGCCTATCCCGCAGTGCCAGCAGTCGCTCCTTGTACTCATCCGGCAGTGACGAGGCCCTGATGTCGAACCGCAGGTGAATGGCGGACGACACCTTGTTGACGTTCTGCCCCCCGGCGCCCTGGGCGCGGATGGCCTGGGTCTCGATCTGTGCCAGGGGGATCTTCAGCTCACTCGTAATCGCCAGCAGGGAGTCTTCGATCGTCATGGAGTGCCCGTTGCCTGGCGGATCAGGTATCGGGGTACGCGTTGGCAGTACTCGCGATAGGCCTGCGGATGCAGCTTCGCCAGGTGTTTTTCCTCCCGCAGCACCATTGAGTGGACCAGAATGAAACCGATCGCGCTCAGACCCAGCAGCAGTGCGCTCTGCAGCAATACGGTGTATGCCGCGAACATCAGCAGGTAGGCCAGGAAGTAGGGATTGCGGCTGTAGCGGTAGATGCCTGACTCCACCAGTGCAGTCTGCTGCTCCTCTGTGACGCCCACTCGCCAGGAGTCGCCCAGGCCTTGCAGTGATGCCGCTGCCACCAGCAGGGTGACAACAAGCAGGAGCAGGCCCAGGGCCAGCGCCGCCGGGGCCGACAGGAGCGCGAATCTGTCCCAGCTGCTGCCGGTCTGCGCCAGCAGCAATGACAGCGCTATGAAGATAACAAAGAAACCGATCGCCAGGCTCGCCTCGGGATTGGCGCCGCGCACGGGCCGTCCCAGCTTGCGCTGCAGGGTGATATTTTTTGCGAAAAACATGCCCTGGAACAGCAGCTGGTGCAGCAGGATGACGAGCGTCGCGTCCCGCATTGGCTAGCGGTTGCGGCCCAGCCGCTCGTGGGCGTCCACCCACTCGTTCTTGCGGGTTTCCTTGTCGACCCGGGTGGCAGCCCCCAGTGACAGTTCTCCCGCCAGCACCAGGCCGGCGGCGATTTCCGCCAGCTTGTGGGCCTTGCCCCTGCCGAAGCAATCCATGATTTCGAGGCATTCGCGCTGGGTGGGCAGGGCGGTGCCGCCGCCGTGGGTAGCCATGATCAGCGCCGGCAGGGTAATGGAAAAATAGTAGTCGCCCTCGCGGGTCACCTTGTTGTAGGTGGTGCACTGGTTCGATTCACCGATGTTGGCGATGTCCTGGCCGGTGGCCAGGTAGAGGGCGGCCAGCCCGTTGGCCGGGTGGGCGGCATTGTTGGAGGAATTGGTGAGCAGGGCGGCCAGGGTGCTGATACCCTGGCCGTAGTGCATCTGCGGCGGCGTGATGCGCAGGTTGTCGATCATCACCTGCCGGGGGACAGTGATTTCCGCCGTTACCCGTTTGCCCCGGCCCTTGAGCAGGTTGACGGAGGAGGTTCTCTTCTCGGTGTCAAAGCTGCCGGACAGCAGGTAGTGGGACAGCGGGGGGTGCTGCTTCACGATCCATTCGCAGGCGGCGAAGGTGGCGCGGCTGGTCATGTTCTGGCCGGCGGCGTCGCCGGTGCTGTAGTCGAAGCGGGTGAACACCATATTGTGGGCGTGGTACTGTTCGATTTCGTTCAGCTTGCCCACCGAGGTCGTGGTCTCCGCCACCGCCTTGATCTGCTGGAAATGCTCCTTCAGCCAGTTGCAGAAATCCCGCGCCTCCCGGGCACTGGGGAAGACGAAGGTCGGGGCCCGCTGCATGGCTTCCCCGGACACCGTGGTGATGACGCCGCCGCTCTCCCGGATGACCTTCATGCCGCGGTTGTAGCTGGCCAGCATGGTGCCCTCGACGGTGGCCATGGGCACGTAGAACTCGCCCCTGGCGTGTTCGCCGTTCACCAGCAGCGGTCCGGCCAGGCCGATGGGTATCTGGGCAACGCCGAACAGGTTCTCGATATTGCCGGACATATCCGCCGGATTGAAAGAGAACTGGCGGGTGTGGTTGAGCCTGGCCGGGGTGTTTTCCTCGATGAAGGCCTGGCGCCTGGCAATGATGTCGGCGCTGTAGTCGTCCTCGTTGGAGCGGGGTATTTTCTTGCTCATGCTGCGCGTCCTGTATGCGTTGGCCTGCGAAACGTTACGCGCTTGGCCGCGCCCGGTCAACGCGCCCCGGCAATGCACCCGGGAGCGCGCAGCGCAGTGCGCGCGGATCGCAGGGTGCGCGTGAAGCCACGGGGCAGGTTTCTGCTATACTGCGCGCCCGTCAGATCCTGAGCCCCCTGTGACCGACCGCAGTTTTTCATCCTTGCCATTGCCAGCTGCCCAGCTCGAAAATCTCGGCAGCCTCGGTTATCACCAGATGACGCCCATCCAGGCAGCGGCGCTGCCGCTGGCGCTCGCCGGCGCCGACCTGGTCGCCCAGGCCAGGACCGGCAGTGGCAAAACGGCCGCTTTTACCCTGCCGTTGCTGGCCCGACTCAATCCGCGTGACTTCGGCACCCAGGCGCTGATTCTCTGTCCCACCCGTGAATTGGCCGCCCAGGTGGCCGCCGAAATCCGCCGGCTCGCCCGCTACCAGCAGAATATCAAGGTGGTGACCCTGTGCGGTGGCCAGGCCATAGGGCCGCAAATCGGCTCCCTCGAGCACGGCGCGCATGTGGTGGTGGGTACGCCCGGACGCATTGGCGATCACCTGCGCAAGAACACCCTGTCCCTGTCCCGGGTGAATTGCCTGGTGCTGGACGAGGCCGACCGCATGCTGGAGATGGGTTTCATCGACGCCATAGATGCCATCATCCAGCAGACACCGACACAGCGACAGACCCTGTTCTTCTCGGCTACTTTTCCCAACGATATCGAGGCAATGAGCAGGCGCTTCCAGAAGTCACCCGAGCGGGTGGCGGAGGAGACCATGCACCAGAGCCTGCAGATCGACCAGCTGTTTTATCTCTGCCAGCCCGATGCCAGGTTCGATGCGCTGGTGCGCTTGCTGGGCCACTACCGGCCGGACAATGCGGTGGTCTTCTGCAATACCATACAGATGGTGCGCGGTGCCTGTGACCACCTGGCGCGGCAGGGTATCAGCGCCGCCGCGCTGCACGGTGATATGGAGCAGCGTGAGCGTGACCAGGTCCTGGTGCAGTTCAGGCAGCTCAGCTGTCGCGTGCTGGTAGCCACCGACGTCGCTGCTCGCGGCCTGGATATCGATGACCTGCAGGCAGTCATCAATCTCGAGCTGCCGCGTACACCCGAGGTGTACGTGCATCGCATTGGCCGCACCGGGCGCGCGGGCAAGGGCGGGCTGGCACTGAGCATTTTTACCGGCGCCGAGCGCTACCGGGTGGAGAGCATCGGGGATTTCCAGCAGCGCGCCATCAGCTTCGAGGCGATCGAGACCATTGACTGGAGCGATGTCCCGCTGCCGTCGCCCACCCTCCTCACCCTGTGCATCGCCGGCGGGCGCAAGGACAAGGTGCGCCCTGGGGATATACTGGGGGCTCTGACCGGGGAAGCCGGAATCGACAGCAGGGAGGTGGGAAGAATAGACGTGATGGACAATGTCACCTACGTGGCGATCAGCCGGGAGTTGGCGGACCTGGCGCTGGGGCGCCTGCTCAACGGCAGGATCAAGGGCCGCAAGTTCAAGGTGCGCAAGCTGTGAGGCGCCTGTGAAGATTCCTGCCAGGTTGTTGCCCCTGTACGAGGACGGGCTCATCGATGAGGTCCTCTACCAGTTGATGAGCGGCAAGGAGGCCACCGTGTATGTTGTGCGCAGCGGTGAGGAAACCCGCTGCGCGAAAGTCTATAAGGAGGCGGCCCAGCGCAGCTTCAAGCAGGCGGCCAAGTACCAGGAGGGCCGGCGCGAAAAAAACAGCCGGCGCGCCCGCGCCATGGAAAAGGGCTCCAAATTCGGCCGCAAGCAAATGGAGGAATCCTGGCAGAACGCGGAGGTGGATGCGCTCTACCGTGTTGCGCGAGCCGGTGTGCGGGTGCCCCGACCCTACGGCTGTTTCGACGGTGTCCTGCTGATGGAACTGGTGACTGACAGCGAGGGCGAGGTCGCGCCCCGGCTGGGGGAAGTGGAGATGTCAGCGCAACAGGCCCGCGAAGACCACGCGCTGATGATGCACTATATCCAACTGATGCTCTGCGCCGGCCTGGTCCACGGGGACCTGTCTGAGTTCAATGTGCTGGTGGACGAGAACGGCCCGGTCATCATCGACCTGCCCCAGGCCGTGGATGCGGCCGCAAACAATAATGCCCGTGAGATGTTTGACCGCGACGTCAACAAAATCACCAGCTACTACGCCCTGTTCGCCCCGGAACTGCAGCAGACCCGCTACGCGAAAGAGATGTGGGCCTTGTACCAGGAGGGGGAGCTGCAGCCTGAAACCGTTCTGACCGGCCTGTTTGAGGAAGACCTGGCGGCCGCGGATGTCGATGCTGTGCTGCAGGAAATCAAGGCGGCGCTGGCGGAAGAAGCCGCGCGCCAGGAGCGATTGCGAGCGGCCGAGGAGCCCGACTAGCCGCGGTGCCTTGTCTGCGCGGCGCCAGCCGCTAAGATGAAGCGCTGCATGGAAACAATAGAGGACCGCAATATGTTCGGAACAGCATTATCCGCAGGCGCTACCCGGGTGTTGTTGCTGGGTTCCGGCGAACTGGGCAAGGAAGTGGCGATTGAATGCCAGCGCCTCGGCATCGAGGTGATCGCCTGCGATCGCTACGCCAATGCACCGGCCATGCAGGTGGCCCATCGCAGTCATGTGTTCAACATGCTCGACCCGGCCGCCCTGCGCGAGGTGATCGCGCTGGAGCGCCCGGACTACGTGGTGCCCGAGGTAGAGGCGATCGCCACCCAGACCCTGGTCGAGCTGGAGGCCGAGGGCTTGCACGTGGTGCCCTCCGCCCGGGCCGCCCAGTTGACCATGAACCGGGAGGGAATCCGCCGGCTTGCCGCCGAGACCCTGCGCCTGCCGACCTCTGCCTATGCGTTTGCGGATGATTACCAGGGTTTCGCCGCGGCAGTCTCCACCATGGGCTTGCCCTGTATCGTCAAGCCGGTGATGAGCTCCTCCGGCAAGGGCCAGAGCCTGCTGCGCAGCGAGGCCGATCTGCAGGACGCCTGGCGCTATGCCCAGGAGGGCGGGCGTGCCGGCGGTGGCAGGGTGATCGTCGAGGGCTTCGTAGACTTTGACTACGAGATCACCCTGTTAACGGTCAGCGCCATCGATGGCATTCACTTCTGCGCCCCGATCGGCCACCGCCAGGAGGAGGGCGACTACCGCGAATCCTGGCAGCCCCAGGCAATGTCCGCCGCCGCACTGGCCAGCGCCAGGGAGATGGCGGGCAGGGTGGTCACGGCCCTCGGCGGGCACGGCCTGTTCGGAGTGGAGCTGTTTGTAAAAGGCGATGAGGTCATCTTCAGCGAGGTCTCCCCGCGTCCCCACGACACCGGCATGGTCACCCTGGTCTCCCAGTCGCTATCCGAGTTCGCCCTGCATGTGCGGGCCTTCCTGGGCCTGCCGGTCCGGCAGATCCCGGTGCTCGGCAACTCCGCCTCCGCCGTGATACTCGCCAGGGGGCAATCGCAGGATATCCGCTACGCCGGCATCGCCGCGGCGCTCGACTGTGACGAGGTCCAGCTGCGCCTGTTCGCCAAGCCCGACATCAACGGCCAGCGCCGCCTCGGTGTGGCGCTGGCGCGGGGGGACACTATTGAAGCGGCGTTGCAGAAGGC
>JBFZEF010000088.1:0-4394 GCA_041307045.1 Halioglobus sp. | reverse complement strand
CAATCTACCAAGCGCTCTGAAGCAGCCTGCCACCTGCCGGGAGATGCCCGTCAAGGCAGGCGGCCACTAGAACTTGGTTTAAGGCTACGGCGGCTTCTGAAGCAGTGCATTGTTTCAGGTCAACACAGTAGATAGCGGCCCGCAATCAGTCAGCGGAATGACCTGATACCAGGACACAGCCCTTCACCGCACTGCCCCGACTGTTTCAGGCACCTTCCGGGGGCGGCCGAGCACCGGCAGCCAACAGGGCCCTCACCCGCGCCAGCAGATCCACCCCCTCTCCGGGGACAAACCGGTACCTGACCTGCACGGTGGGCAGGGACAGCGCGAGCAGGCTGGCGATATTCGCCGGGCTCGCATTCAGCACCAGTTCCGCGCCGGAGGCCTCTATGGTCGCTTTCAGTTCGCGGCGCTGGTGATCGGAATAACCCATGGCGGGGAGAACCGCCAGCAGCTGGGGATGCTCGATGTAGATATCACGGAGGCTACCGACGGCGCAGCTGCGCGGGTCGACCACCTCTCCCGCCCCATATTTGTGTGCGGCCACCCAACCCGCGCCGTAACCCATGCCGCCATGGGTCACCGTGGGACCGTCCTCGACGATAAGAACCCGCTTGCCCTTTACCTGCGCAGGCTCAGCCGCGCTCACTTCCAGATCTGCCATAAGCAATTGCGCCGCAGGATTGATGGCCTGCTTCAGCGCGCGGATGGCCTCGATATCCGCCGCCGACGCCCGGCCCGTCTTGTTGATCACCACGATATCGGCCGCCCGGAAATTTGTCTCTCCCGGATAGTAGCCAGGGCCATGGGCCGCGCGCAGCGCATCGCATACAACAATGTTGAGGTCCGGCTTTATAAAGGCGAAATCGTTGTTGCCCCCGTCCCACAGGATCAGGTCCGCCTCGGTCTCCGCGGCGCGCAGGATCGCCTGGTAGTCCACCCCGGCAAAAATGACCAGCCCCTGTCGCACATAGGGCTCGTACTCCTCCCGCTCCTCTATGGTGCAGTCGTGCAGATCCAGGTCCGCGAGGGTGGCAAAGCGCTGCACGGCCTGGGCCCGCAGGTTGCCGTAGGGCATGGGGTGGCGCAGGGTCGCCAGCCGCACGCCCTCATCCGCCAGTGACCGCGCCAGCCACTGGGTCAGGGGGCTCTTGCCGGTGCCGGTGCGGGTCGCGGTGATCGCCACCACCTTGCGCTGGCTCAGCAGCGTGGTGTGGGCCGGGCCCAGCAGCACGAAACTCGCCCCGGCGGCCTGCGCGATCGAGGCCCGGTGCATCACCTCGACATGGGACAGGTCACTGTAGGAAAAAAACACGAAATCGATGGCCAGGGTTTTGATCAGGGCCGGCAGCTCGCTTTCATCGTGAATGGGTATATCTCTGGCGTAGCCCTCGGGCGCGAGCTCATGCGGGTAGCTGCGCTGCGCGATAAAGGGAATCTGGGCGGCGGTAAAGGCGCATACGCGGAACTCGGGATGCGCCGCAAAAAAGGTGCGGAAATTGTGGAAATCGCGCCCGGCGGCGCCCATGATGATGCAATTAAACGCCACGGGCCGGCTCCACTACCGTACCGGCCTCGCCCTCGAGGGCGGCGGCGAGATCCCCCGGCTGGCAGATGACCGCGCGCCCGCCGGTGGCCTGTACAAACTGGATCGCGGCCTCGACCTTGGGCCCCATGCTGCCCTCGGGAAAATGCCCCGCCGCCAGCCAGCCGGACAGTTGCTCCGGGGTGGTACGCGCGACCAGCTGCGCTGCATCGCCGCCAAAGTCGGTGTAGGCGCCGGCCACCCCGGTGACCATCACCAACTGCCCGGCGCCTGTGCCGATGGCCAGCAGCGCGGACGCCAGGTCCTTGTCCACCACTGCCTCCACACCCTTGAGGCCCTCGGCAGTATCGGTAACGGGGATGCCCCCGCCCCCGGCGGCAATCACGATGATTCCCAGCTCCAGCAGCTGCCGGATAACCGCCAGTTCCACTATCTCGATGGGCCTGGGCGAGGGCACCAGGCGACGCGCCCTGCCGCTGTTGTCATAGACCAGGGCCAGTCCGGCGCTCGCCAGCGTCGCCGCCTGCGGCGGATCAAACCAGGGACCGATGGGCTTGCTCGGATGGGCAAAGGCCGGGTCACTGGCGGCCACCCGCACCTGGGTCAGCAGGGCCGCCACCGGGCGCTGACCCCGGGTCAGGTTGTGCAGGGTCTGCTGCAGCACGTAACCGATCTCCCCTTCCGACTCCGCCACACAAACCTCCAGCGGCAGGGCGTAGGCTTTGCCCAGAGCCTCCTCGACCCGGGTCAGTATATAGCCCACCTGGGGGCCATTGCCGTGGGTGATCAGCAGCTGCCGGAGCGGTTTCAGCGCGCTGGCAAGGGGAGCGAGGGTACGGGCCGCGAACTCGAACTGCCCCGCCATCGTCAGTGCCTCACCCGGGCGGGCGAAGGCGTTACCCCCAAGGCTCACTACCCAGGGCAGCACGTCAGGCCCCGCGCCGGCGTGCGACTTTCTTCCTTGCGCGTTTGGAACGGGGCGCCGACTTTGCAGGCACCGCCGGCCGGCGCCGCCGCTTTGGCGGCGTCGCCGCGGAGCGTTGCGCCAGCCACTCCACTGACTGGGCCCAGACCGCGTCCTGCGCCTTGCTGCCGATGATCACGCCCATATGGCCGCCGGGCGCGAGGCGGAAATCCTTATCTTTGGAGGCGACGATGTCGACGATCTTCCGCGCGATTTCCGCGGGCACCAGGATGTCGGTCTCGCCGGCGAATGCCAGCAGGCTGGACTGGATCCTGTCCAGCTCCGCCACCTGGTCGCCCACCTCCATCCTGCCGGAGGCCAGCTGGCCCTCCCCCACCACCTTCACCGCCATATCCCTGATGACCCCGCCGGGATAAAGCAGCATGTGGTTGAGGTAATCCGCGGTGGTGCTGTGGGACTTGACGAACTCCCGGTCAGACAGCCGCGTCACCAGGTCCCAATAGGTGGTGACACTGCCCACCGGGTCCGTCATCTTGAACACCAGGGTCGTGGCCCAGGGCGGCATTGCGAGCCGCGCGGGATCCAGCGCCTTCATGCGCAGGTTGGTGTAGTTGCTGACCAGCTGCGCCGCCATGTTGAGACCCTGGCCGGCGCCGGCCACACCGGCGATCACACCGCGACCGCTCTCCAGGTCGATAGGGCTGGCGACGGTGATGATATTGCGGATGGCCGGATCCTGTACCTGGCCCTGGTGCAACAGGCACAGCAGGCCGCCCATGCACCAGCCCATCAGCGAAACTTCCTGACTGCCGGAGTGGGCGCGGATCTTGTCCAGGGCGATACCCAGCATGGTGTAGGAGTAGTCCTTGAGGCCAAGGTGGGCGTGTTCCTTTTTCGGCTTGCCCCAGTCCACCAGGTAGGTCCTGAAACCGCTGGCCGCCATGTAGCGCACCAGGCTGCGCTGGGGCATCAGGTCGAAGGTCTCGGTCGTCACCCCCAGGGGCGGCACCAGCACCAGGGGCACCGCGTGCTGCCTGCGCTGCACCGGCATCAGGCTGCCATCGACCAGTTCGATTTCCTCCTCTTCCGGCAGGCCGTAGTAGCGCACCGCCATCAGGTCGCCGTCGTGTACCAGCTCGAACCAGGTGCGACCTGACTGGATGAGGGTATCGCGCTTGAACAGCCAGTCGGCGCCATTGGCGGCGCTTTTCGCCAGCCGCCGGTTGAGCGCGAGCCCGCCTTCAATCGCCATCCTTGCCAGACTGTTCATGCCGCATCCTCCGTCGACTGCACAATGTCCTCCAGTTCCACCAGAGCCCGGCCGAGGTAGACCGCCAGGCGCTGGAGGTGGGGCAGCGTATCGCGGGCGCCGGTAAAGCCGATGTTCAGGGTGCCGGCATAACTCACGCAGTCGATACTCAGGGCCGCGTATTGCAGCAGCTGGCTGATGGGATAGATCGCGTCGAGTCGGGCCCCGTCAAAATACCGCGGGGTATCGCTGCCCTGGGTATTGGAGATTTTCAGGTTGAACACGGTCGGCACGAAACGCCCCACCGCGGGCAGCTGGCTGGCAAACAGCGGCGCGGCGCGCAACAACACGTAGGGTGTCACCGCATCCTCGGGCAGCGAGGCACGGTCTGCCCGCACCGTCTTTATCGATGCCTTGACCGCCGCCAGCCGTTCCAGCGGCTCGCCGATATGGGTGCCCAGTTCCACCCGGATCCCGGCGATCGCATTGGCGGCGTTGTGGCCACCCCGCTCCCGCAGGGAAACCGGGATCAGGCCGACCAGGGAGTCGTCCGGCAGGGCGTTGTACTCCTTGAAGAAACGCCGCAGTGAGGTCGCGCAAAGATAGGTGAGAACCTCGTTGACCGTGCAGGAAACCGCCGCCGCAAGGCGCTCGATGCGCGCCTGCTCAAACTG